>NZ_RZOI01000680.1:0-3228 GCF_004022645.1 Mesorhizobium sp. M4A.F.Ca.ET.020.02.1.1
GTTCTAACCCTGTCGCTGTCGCGGCGTCAACTTTCATGCAACTATGTTTCCTGCGAAGAAAGAGTGTTCCTGCTGCCGGGCCGTTTGCGGTCGGCTGTATGGAGCCCGGTCGTTGCGCCGTATAGAAGCCAGAGCGGATGCCCCGCCGCCGTCCCAAAACAGCCGCGCAATGCACCGAATGCGACAGGGGCGACGGCGCAAATCCGCCAGCCCCTTGGCGAGAGGGGTGCGGCTACTGCGTCAGCACGTTGCTGATCTCAACCATGTTGGAGCGCACCCTCAGCACGTAGAAACCCATCGTGGTCAGGTGCGTCGGCAGCAGCCAGCCGTCCTCGCGGCCGTTGGCGATGATGAGGGGCTGGATGCGCAGAGCCGAGACGAATTGCGAATCCATCGTGTCCCACAGGTTCTGCAGGTGCTTTTCCTTGATGACATCCTCGAAGTCGGCCTGGGCGGCCTTCATCAGGCCGTAGTAGCCATAGAGCTGGCCGTAGGCGAACCAGAAGCGGTCGTCGGCGCGGAAATCGAACCAGCCATCATTGTGGTTCTCAGCGCGCTCCTTGAGGATTGCCGAGGTCGAGCCGATGTCGGACGAAATGCGGTCGATATATTGCTTGAGATTGTCGGCGCGGGCGTCGAACGTCGCCTGGCAGCTGGCCAGCCTTGCGTTGAAGGAGCGCAGCTTGCGCACGGCATCGCGATAGTAGCTCGGGGTCGGCGTCTTCGGACCGAATGGATTGAGGCCGAAGTACCAGGTCTCCTCGTCGAACTGCAGATTTCCGCGCGCATCCTGGAGATCGGCGTCGATCTGCGAGGTCGTGCGCACGCGGCCCAGATTGTCGGCAAGCTCGGTCGCGGTGCGCCGCACCGCCTGGTTGATGCCGCGCTGGAAGGAGGCCTTGTTGTCCATCCATGGCGTGTGGTCCCAGTCGATGCCGAACAGGCCGAGCTTGTAGAGGATCATCGATGAGATCCAGGCATTCTGGTTGACGTTGAAGTCGGTCAGATCGGCCGCCACCTGGGCGATCGCCGAGTTACCGCAGGTCTTGGCCGTATCGGTGCCCGCGCCGGCTGAGACTTGCTCGCCGGCCGACACGTTGCGCTTCTCGAACGTATAGGTATCGGGATAGTTCGGGTTGAATTTGGTCCACCACTGGGTGGCGTAGAAGAAATTGGCGTAGAGGCCGATGAGCACCAGCAAGGCGAGGCCAACCACCGCCTTCAGGATCCAGCCGCGCTGCCCATACCAGCGGCCGGCCCACATGAAAGGCCACAGGATCACGCCGACGAGAAGACCAATGCCGCGGCCGATCCACTGGAAGATCTGGGTGAAGAAACTCACAATCGGGTCAAGCATGGCTCTCGTCACCCCTCAATCAGTCAAGCCGTAGAGGCGTGTGCGAAACGCCGCCTTGTCTTTCAAATATGTGGTTTTCAGAACGTCCACAACATGCGATCGCCAGGCGTCGCTGAAGCCGTCATAGTCCCTGTAGAAGCCGGGCTTGTTGAAGACGTAGCGCGAGACGAAGTCCTGCGGCACGAAGTCGGAGATCAGCTGATTGGTCAGCCAGGCGTCTGGATGATCGGGCCTGGCGCGGATCACCAGGAAGCGCTGCTGCGGGAACACGTCCTCGATCTTGAGATGGCCATATTGGGCGATCTCGCGCTTGGCGGCGTTGAGGAAGGGGAAATTGCCGTCCTTGGTGATCAGGTCGGTATGGCCGTGGATCCAGGTCTGCAGCCAGACCTTGTCGACGTCCGTCAGATTGCGGTTCGGCTCGGCGTCGCGGATCAGCGCGCGCACCACCATTTCGGCGCGATGCTCGAGATAGCCGGATGACTCGATCCAGGAGGCGCGCGGCAATTCGATGCGGCCGGTGGCGGCGAGGAACTTGAACACCTTGTCGGCGTCCCTGATCGAAAGATAGCTCACCTGCCACGGCCGCGAGCGGCGGAAACCGGGCGCGGCCGGGTCGCTGATCACCGTCGTCATGTCGGGATCGACGAAGACGTAGAGGCCGCCGAAATGGCTGGTCCAGTAGGCGTTATGGCGGAAGATCACCTGGTCCGGCACCAGCGCGTTCTCGCGGATGTCGCCGCAGACCTTGGCGAGCTCGACCATACGCTCAAGCATGGCGTTGTCGCGCCAGGCGTCGGGCTCCTGCTTCAGCCGGTCGACCAGCTTGCCGAGCTCGGCCGCCTTGCCGAGCACGTCCTCGGCCGACAGCACCTTGAACTCGACCTGGTTGATCGACAGCAGGTCCTCGATGTCGTTGACCTTGGGGACCGAGTCCTCGATCTCGCCGTAGATCACATCCTTGATGGTCAGTGCGTCGATGGCGCGCCGGTTCTTGGACATGAACTCGAACATCAGCTGCGAGGTATTGGAAAAGGCGGTGTGGACCACCGGCAGGTCGATCTGCGACGGCGTCAGGATGATGAAGCGGCGATTGACCTCGTTGGGGTCGAGGTAGTCGTAGTCGCCGCATTCGTCGGCGATCTCCGGCGAGAAGCCGGTGCGGTCGATCTGGAAGCTGTTCAGCCTGGTGGGATTGAGGCCGAAGGCGACGAGGGCCTTGTTGTAGCGCTGGATGAGGTGCGGTTCGTCGACGGTCAGCAGCCTGCCGTAGATCAGTTCATTGTCGCGCAGAAGGTCGGGTTTCTTGGCGGGGTGGGTCATTTATGCCTTCTCCCCGTTCACGGGGAGAAGGTGCCCGAAGGGCGGATGAGGGGCGGCGCAAACGCTCATCATCTTTGCTCCGACGTGGCGACCGGCAGAAATCTCACATCGATACCAATCATTTGCGATCTAGCCGGCCATCAAGGGCTGCGATGATCGTATCAAGCACGCTCGCGCGGCTGGTCAAAACATCCGCGTGCCAAACTCTCAATACCGACCAACCATTTCCATTCATCGTCTCATCTCTGTATCGATCCCGAGACCGACCCGCATGCTGGCTGCCGTCGACTTCCACGACCAGATTAGCTTCACGACAGGCGAAGTCTGCGAAATAGGGCCCAATCGGTAGTTGGCGAACAAACTTGTGGCCGTTCAATCGCCGTCCACGCAGTTCATGCCACAGCATTTCCTCAGCATCGTTTTCAACCTTCCGTAGCTCACGGGCCCTCGTGACCTTGGGCTCATTTCTTCCACGCATGGCGCTGCCCCTCATCCGCCCTTCGGGCACCTTCTCCCCGTGAACGGGGAGAAGGAAGATTAAGCATTCC
>NZ_RZOI01000681.1:0-3227 GCF_004022645.1 Mesorhizobium sp. M4A.F.Ca.ET.020.02.1.1
GGCTCGGCGATCTCGGCAAGAACTCGACCATCGGCTGGTCCTTTGGGCCGACGCTCAGCGTGCCGCTGTTCAGCGCCGGCAAGCTGGAGGCAGCCGCCGACGTCGCCAGGACCGAGCGCGACAAGTATTTCATCGCCTACAAGGCATCGGTGCTGACGGCGCTGGAGGATGTGGAAAACGCCAGCGTTTCGCTGACGCAGGAGCGCATCAGGAATGGCAAGCTTGCCTCGTCGGCGAAATCCTACGGCGACGCGGCGCGTCTCGAGCGGACGCTCTACACGTCCGGCGAAACCAATTTGCTCGATGTGCTGGACGCTGAGCGCTCGCTCTATTCGGCCGAGGACACGATGCTGCAAAGCCGCGTCTCCTTGGCCACCGACTACATCGCGCTCAACAAGGCACTCGGCGGTGGCTGGGACGGCGTCATCGACAGTGCAAAGCCCGAAATCGTCGACGCCAGCACCGGCCCCAGGCTGGCCGCGAAGACGCAATGACATTGGAGGCAGAGTTCAACAGCGCAAACAAATCTCCGTGAGCAACAGCCCGGAAGCAATCGCCCACCATATCTGTAAACCCATCGAGGTGATGAAATGTCGAGCGCCTACGATCTCGGAACCGGTCTCGTCCGTCGTATCTACGAAAAGCGCATAGATGCACCGGCGATTCTTGATGCCGGCACGCATTTTCCCAATGCCACGAAGTTCACCGCCGCCTGGCAGGCGATCCGCGACGAGGCGCTTTCGGTGCAACACGGCAAGGTGCCGCGCTTCCACGATATCATGCCGGAGCAGGCGGAGATCTCGGCCAATGACGGCCTCGACTGGCGCATGTTCGTGCTCAAGGCCTACGATCTTCCGGTTCCGGAAAACCTGGTGCGTATGCCGGTGCTCAGCCGGCTGCTTGCCGGATGCCCGGAGGTAAAATCGGCGGCGATCTCGTTCCTGGCCCCGCGCAAGCACATCCCCAGCCATCGCGGACCTTTTCGCGGCATCATGCGGTTTCACCTTGGCCTCGCCATCCCGCGCCAGGCTGATGGGCGGCCGGCAACGATCATGATGATCAACCATCAGGAAAGACGCATCGCCGACGGCGAATGCATGTTGTGGGACGACACCTTCCCGCACGAGGTGACAAACCACGCCGACCAGCCCCGGATCGCCCTTCTCCTTGATGTCTGGCGTCCGCGAATGCCGCTGGACATGGAAATCCTGTCCCGGCTGATCGTTCGCGGCGTGCAGACTGGGATGCGCCACCGGGGCGTGTCTTTTTCGGGCTGAATGCGGGCCGACTGCCCTTCCAACAAATCAAGCGAAGACTGGAGATCGCAATGAAGATCAATGTGCCGCTCGTGGCAGCCTCGATCGCAATTCTTACCGGTGGTGCTGCATTTGCCGCGCAGGACCAGGCCTTCCTGTCGCCGCAGAGGGCAGCCGCCGTTCTCGCCGACGGCCGTCCCTGGTCTGCGGATACACCCGACGGCAAGACGCTCAAATTCACGCTCAAGAAGGATGGGACGGGAAGCATCCGTGGCCCCATGCCCTTCACGCTGTCCGTAAGCTGGTCCGTTAAAGGCGACCAGATCTGCATCGCCGGCAAGATGGGCACAAGGTGCCTGCGCTTTCGCGAGGCGCCTGGAGGGCTTCAGGGTTGGGACGGCGACAAGCCGGACCTGAAATTCAGCCGCTAGATGCCGGCAAAGGCGGACGATGCAAGCTTACACCCGCAGCCCCCTCGCCTCGCCGCCGCGCTTGCCGGGAACCATCATGTCCCTGGCCAGCAGGCCGCTGACGCGGCAGAACGCCATAAAGGCGCGACAGGCATCCTCGGTCTTGACCACATCCACCGTGGCGCCGAAGCAGGCGTTGAAGGCGGCCTCATGGACCTTGCCCTGGCGACGGGCCGGCCAGGCCTGCAGGAAATCGAGCGCCTGCTCGACGCCGTAGATCTCCTCGACCGGCAGGCCGGGCGCAGGCGCGATGCGCACCGGCACCTCGAATTGCAATCTGTCCATTCCAAGTCTCCCCGACCGGTGCTGTCACGGCACCGGCGTTCGTCCTGAAAAATCGCTTTGGCCGGGCTTTTGACTCAGGAATGTGTCCTGAGTGCGGTAAGCCCGGCCTGGACCGAGAGAAACAGCGCGGCCGAGGCACCGCGCGTCAGTGTCTTGAATGTCTTGATGCGTTGCGTTGAAGTTGCAGTGAACATGTTTCCGAAAATGGCGCGCCACGCGACCACGGACGGCCGCCGCGCGGGTCGCGGCGCGAAAGAATGGGGAATGGTTTGATGGCGCGGTCCGCGACCGCCGAGATCAAGCGGAAGGCGGCGCGCGCGGCTAGTTGGTGCTCGCCTGCCGCGCGGATATGGCGGCTGGCGCGGCTGCCGCCTGGATCGGCGAATTCTGGTCGACCAGGAGAATATGGGCCGCCAGCGCAAGCGCGCCGGCATCGCTGCTCAGGAACTTGACCGGCAGCGCCCGGCCGGCGCGGAGCTCGAGCGCCTGCGTCTTGCCGGTGATGCGCGGCAGCGCGACCTGGTCGCCCTGCCGCGCCAAGCTGATGCCGGCGCCGCCCGAAGCGGCAGCGCTGATCGCCTGCTGCTGGGCGAGACCGAGCAGCGACACCGGCAGCAGCAGGCCGCCCTAACCAGTGACAGCATTGATCTTGCGCGCGTGGAAGCCATCAAGTCTCCAAACTCTTCCCTTCGCCCTACCCCGTCGAGCCGCATGAGAAAAGCACCGCGCCAATCCGGCACCGGACCGGGCGGACGGCTGGGACATCGGCCATCGGGGCCGAATAGTGCGGGCTTAAGTCCGGCAGCGGCAGTTCGTCCTTGAACCTTGCGGCTTCCGGTGCCAAATCTGGGGGGATTTTTCGTGACGGCTCGCATCAGGAGCCAACCACCCCGGCAAACGGACATAAATGGTCACCTATCTCGACGCCGCCACGGCACCGCTCAGAAACACCGGCCAGATCCGCCTCTATGGCGAGGAAGGCTTTGCCGGCATGCGCAAGGCCTGCGAGCTCACCGCACGCTGCCTCGACGAGCTGGTGCCGATGGTCGCGCCGGGCGTCACCACCGAGACGATCGACCGTTTCGTCTTCGAGTTCGGCATGGACCATGGCGCGCTGCCGGCGACGCTCAACTATCGCGGCTACACCAAATCGTCGTGCACCTCGATCAACCACGTCGTCTGCCACGGCATTCCCGACAACAAGCCGCTGAAGGAC
>NZ_RZOI01000682.1:0-3225 GCF_004022645.1 Mesorhizobium sp. M4A.F.Ca.ET.020.02.1.1
TCATGATCCCGCTTGCCCGCCTGTTCAAACCGGGCGCTTTGCTCTATGCCGCAATGCAACCATCTTCGCCCGGCATAGGCGAAAACCGGGATCGATGACCAATGAACGACGCCACGCCGCCCAATCGCTGCCGTATCGTGCTGATCGCGCCGAAAGACGCGCCGGCCGAGCGTATTGCCGCGGCCTTCGAGGGCGGTGACGTCGCCTCGCTCATCCTGCCGGAAAACGGCATGGATGACGTCGCCTTCCAGGCCTTCGCCGAAAGGATCGTGCCCACGGCGCAGGCGGCAGGCATCGCGGTCGTCATCGCCGGCGATACCCGCATCGCCGGCCGCGTCCAGGCCGACGGCATCCATGTCGAGGTCTCCAGCCAGGAGGTCGCCGAGACCATCGAACACTTCCAGGGAAGGATGATGGTCGGCGTCGGCGGCGCCAAGACCCGCGACGATGCGCTGGCGCTCGGCGAGGCGCGGCCCGACTACATTTTCTTCGGCCGCTTCGGTTACGACAACAAGCCGGAGCCGCATCCGCGCAACCTGTCTCTTGGCCAGTGGTGGGCCGAGATGATCCAGATCCCGTGCATCGTCATGGCCGGATCCGATCTCGCATCGGTCGAGGCGGTGGCCGCCACCGGCGCCGAATTCGTGGCGCTGTCCAGCGCCGTCTTCGCCGACGGGATCGACCCCAGGGGGGCGATCGCCGCCGCCAATGCGCTGCTCGACGAGACCGCGCCGCGCTTCGAGGATTGACGTGCGCCGGTCTTTGCTTCCCCTCGCGGTTCTGGCCGCGGCCCTTTTGACCGAGGCGGCGGCGGCGGCGCAGACCGTTCCGCTGCCGCAGCCCCGACCGGATGCGGGCGTACCGGACGCAAGCGCGCCGGCTGCAAATGCGCCCGCCGCAGGTGCGCCGACCACCGGCGTGCATGTCGACAAGCCGATCGCCACGCCGCTGCCGCAGCCCGCCACCACGGCCCCATTGCCTTCGGCGGACGCCATTAATCCCGATCGCTTCGGCGCCAAACCGTCGGATTCGGCCTATGGCGCCTTTCAGCGCGGCCTCTACAAGACCGCCTACAATCTCGCCTTGGTGCGCGCCCAGAACGGGGACCCCGCCGCCCAGACCCTGGTGGCGGAGATCCTGTCGCGCGGGCTCGGCGTACCGCTCAACGCCGCGGAGGCCGCGAAATGGTACGCGCTCGCCGCCGAGCAGGGCGTGCCGGAATCGCAATTCCAGTACGCGTTGATGCTGCTCGACGGCCGCTACGTCAAGAAGGACGAGAAGGCGGCGTATGCGCTGATGCAGGCCGCCGCGGAGGCCGGCAACCGCCTGGCGCAGTTCAATTTTGCGCAATTGCTTGTCCAGCAGGATCCGGGCGACGCCGGCATCGCCAAGGCTGCCACCTATTACGAGCGCGCCGCCGCCACCGGACTGGCCGACGCGCAATATGCGATGGCGCAGATCTACGCCAATGGCGCCGGCGGCAAGCCGCGCGATGATGCCCAGGCGCGTCGGCTGCTGGCGCAAGCCGCCAGGCAGAACTACGATACGGCGCAGGTCGATCTCGCCACATGGATGATCGAGGGGCGCGGCGGCGACCGCGACCTGAAGTCCGGCTTCGGCTGGATGAAACAGGCGGCCGAGGGCGGTAACGTCGCCGCCCAGAATCGCCTCGCCAAGCTGTACATGGAAGGCATCGGCACCGACCCGGACCTGATCCTCGCGGCCGCCTGGTATATCGTTGCCCGTCGCGCCGGACTTATCGATCCCGAAATGGATGATTTCCTCCAGGGCCTCGACGACGGCCAGACCAAGCAGGCGCTGCAGAAGGCGAACCGTTTGCCTTGAGGGCAAGAGGCGCAGGGCGGCGGCGCTGCGTCGCGGTGCTCCCTCCTTGCCTCTCCGGACGATTTGTGGTCTTGGAGGCGCCAAATCGCCGTCGCGGCGGCTCCCTCACTCCGGACCAGCATCATCATGGCCAAGATCAATGGCAACGAAATCCGTCCCGGCACCGTCATCGAGCACGATGGCGGACTTTGGGTCGCGGTCAAGACCAACACCGTCAAGCCCGGCAAGGGCGGCGCCTACAACCAGGTCGAGCTGAAGAACCTCATCAACGGCACCAAGCTCAACGAGCGTTTTCGCTCGGCCGAGACCGTCGAGCAGATCCGGCTCGATCTGAAGGATTTTTCCTTCCTCTATGAGCAGGGCGATGCGCTGGTGTTTATGGACACCGAAAGCTACGAGCAGCTCGAACTGGCGAAGGATTTCGTCGGCGATCGCGCCGCCTTCCTGCAGGACGGCATGATGGTGACGGTCCAGCTCTACGAGGAACGGCCGATCGGCATTTCGCTGCCCGATCAGGTGACGCTGGCCATCACCGAGGCCGACCCGGTGGTGAAGGGGCAGACGGCTGCCTCTTCCTACAAGCCCGCGGTGCTGGAGAACGGCATCCGCGTGCTGGTGCCGCCCTTCATTGCCGCCGGCGAGCGCATCATCGTCGACACCAACGAAATCACTTACGTCCGCCGCGCCGACTAAAGCGCGGGACAGCGGGAAAACAAGATGGCGCGTTCAGCGATCCTCAATGTCATGGTCCAGGCCGCGATGAAGGCCGGCCGTTCGCTGGCGCGCGACTTCGGCGAAGTGCAGAACCTGCAGGTGTCGATGAAGGGGCCAGGCGACTATGTCAGCCAGGCCGACCGCAAGGCCGAGGACATCCTGTTCACCGAACTGTCGAAGGCAAGACCCGGCTACGCCTTCCTGATGGAAGAGCGCGGCGCCATCGAGGGCGAGGATGGCCAGCACCGCTGGATCGTCGACCCGCTCGACGGCACCACCAACTTCCTGCACGGCATCCCGCTCTTCGCCATCTCGATCGCGCTGGAGCGCCAGGGCCAGATCGTAGCCGGCGTCATCTACAATCCGGCGATGGACGAGCTCTACACTGCCGAGCGCGGCGGCGGCGCCTTCATGAACGACCGCCGGCTGCGCGTCGCCGGCCGCACCAAGCTCACCGACGCTGTGATCGGCTGCGGCGTGCCGCATCTCGGCCGTGGCCAGCACGGCAATTTCCTCATCGAACTGCGCAATGTGATGGCCGAGGTCTCGGGCGTGCGCCGTCTCGGTTCCGCCTCGCTCGATCTCGCCTATGTCGCCGCCGGCCGCATGGACGGGTTCTGGGAGGTCGGTCTGTCGGCCTGGGACATCGCTGCCGGCCTGCTGCTG
>NZ_RZOI01000683.1:0-3222 GCF_004022645.1 Mesorhizobium sp. M4A.F.Ca.ET.020.02.1.1
GGCTCTTGATAACGGCATCGCTGCCCGAATAGCTTCCATAGGCGAGCAGGGCGAGCAGGATTCCGTTCGGCACGTTTTTCCATTTCCGGGGAGAGAAGAGTGAGAGTATTGGCGCTCGGCGCGCATCCGGACGACATTGAGATATTCATGTTCGGTACGATGGCCGCCTATGCCGCGCTAGGCGCAGAACTGACTTTCGCCATAGCCACGGACGGCGCCAAGGGCGGCAAGGGCGCTCCGGCAACCCTTGCCCGCGCGCGCCGCGAGGAAGCGACGGCGGCGGCAGGGCTGCTTGGCGTCGTCCCGCGCTTCCTCGACTTTCCCGACGGGGCGCTCGTGGCCGACGCCGCCCTGATCGGCGCGCTGAGGACGCTGATCGGCGAGGTGAAGCCCGATCTCGCCATCACCCATGCGCCGAACGACTATCATGGCGACCACCGTGCGCTGTCGGACGGCGTGCGCATCGCGGCATCGTTCGCGGTGCCGGTGCTGCATGCCGATACGCTTGGCGGCACCGGCTTTTCGCCGACGCATTACGTCGACATCTCCGGCCATGCCGGGATCAAGGCTGACGCGATCCGGGCGCATCGCTCGCAAGACCCCGAGCGCTTCGTCGAGGCATCGCGGACGCTGAACGCCTTCCGCGCCAGCCAATGCAACGGCGCCTCGGGTGCGCTTGCCGAAGCCTTCCGCTTCGAGCCGGTCTTCCCCTTCGCCGACATCCGCGCCCTGCTGCCGCCGGCGCCGCCGATCCGGCCAGTGACGGTGAGTTCGAAGACCGTGCAGCAAGCGGGCTGACAACGAACGGCCGGAACGGTCGGCGGTTATTTTCCAACGATTTCAAGCGTGCCTTCCGCCATGTTGCGGCGCAGCAACGAATTCGCTTGCGTTGTTTAGTAAAAAGAGCATCACTAAACAAATTACTAAACATCCGGCGCTCAGCGCACCGTCACGTTTAGGCCCCCGGAGGAGCGGGGGTTGAGGGCTCTTGAAACCGTCATCCGGACGCGTTTCGCAAATGGGAGGAAGGCATGAAATCGACCTTGAAACTGGCGTTGGGTCTGGCCTCGGCGATCACCGCGTCGACCGCCGTCTCGAACGCCGCGCATGCGGAAGACCTGACGCTTTGCTGGGCCGCCTGGGACCCGGCCAACGCACTCGTGGAACTGTCCAAGGACTTCACCAAGGAAACCGGCATCGGCATGAAGTTCGAGTTCGTGCCGTGGACCAACTATGCCGACCGCTTCCTCAACGAGCTCAACTCGCACGGCAAATTGTGCGACCTGATAATCGGCGACAGCCAGTGGATCGGCGGCGCCGCCGAGAACGGCCACTATGTCAAGCTGAACGACTTCTTCGACAAGGAGAAGATCAGCATGGACGACTTCGTGCCGGCGACCGTGGTCGGCTATTCGGAATGGCCGAAGAACACGCCGAACTACTGGGCACTGCCGGCCATGGGCGACGTCGTCGGCTGGACCTACCGCAAGGACTGGTTCTCCAAGCCGGAGCTGCAGAAGGAATTCAAGGAGAAGTACGGCTGGGATCTCGGTCCGCCGGCGACCTTCGATCAGCTGAAGCAGGTCGCCGAATTCTTCCAGAAGCGCGAGATCGACGGCAAGACGGTCTATGGCGCCTCGATCTATACCGAGCGCGGCTCGGAAGGCATCACCATGGGCGCCATGGACGTGCTCTACAGCTTCGGCTTCCAGTATGAGAATCCGAAGAAGCCCTACGAGATGGAAGGCTTCGTCAACTCCGAGAAGTCGGTGAAGGGTCTGGAGTTCTACAAGGCGCTCTATGATTGCTGCACCCCGCCCGGCGCCTCGAACAGCTATATGGGCGAAGGCGTCGACGCCTTCAAATCCGGCCAGGTGGCGATGCACATGAACTTCGCCTTCACCTGGCCTGGCCTGCAGAAGGACGAGAATGTCGGCGGCGACAAGATCGGCTATTTCGCCAATCCCAAGGGTCCCGACGGCGACCAGTTCGCCCAGCTCGGCGGCCAGGGCATCTCGGTGGTCTCCTATTCCGACAAACAGGAATCGGCGCTGAAATACATCAAGTGGTTCGCCAACAAGGACGTGCAGGCCAAGTGGTGGTCGCTGGGCGGCTATTCCTGCCTTAACGCGGTGGTCAAGGACCCGAAGTTCCCGGCCAGCCAGCCCTATGCGCAGACCTTCCTCGACTCGATGGCCATCGTGAAGGACTTCTGGGCCGAGCCGAGCTACGCACCACTGCTGCAGGCCTCGCAGAAGCGCTTCCATGACTATGTCGTGGCCGGCCAGGGTTCGGCCAAGGACGCGCTCGACGGCCTGGTCAAGGACTGGACGCAGGTGTTCCAGGACGACGGCAAGATGTAAGGCTCCTCCCGGGCCAGACCGCAGCGTCCCGTGCCGCCCTTGGCACGGGACGCAGTTCAGATAAATTCCATCGCAGAGACATCCAAGTGACCGATGCAGGACTGACCATGCTCAATCGGACTGCGGACAACGTTGCCCGGGCCACGCCGGAGCCGTTGGCCCGCCGGGTCCGGGGCATCAGCGACAAGGGCCTCGCCTGGCTGTTCATCTCGCCGACGATCCTTTTGCTGCTCGCCATCAACATCTTCCCGCTGTTCTGGGCGATCTATCTGTCCTTCACCAACTACCGCGCCAACCGCCCGAACGAGGTGGTGAAGAACCTGGGGCTTGCCAACTACAAGCGCATCCTGACCGACCAGGACATCTGGATCGCCATGCAGACGACGGCGCATTTTGTCTTCTGGACCATCCTCCTGCAAACGGTGATCGGCTTCACGCTGGCCTGGCTGATCGACCGCAAGTTCCGCGGCCACGCCTTCTGGACGACCATCATCCTGGTGCCGATGATGCTGTCGCCGGCGGTGGTCGGCAATTTCTGGCGCTTCCTCTACGAGCCGCAGATCGGCCTGTTCTCCTATGTCATCTCCTTCGTCACCGGCATTCCGCCGACGAATGTGCAAATGCTGTCGAACGTCGACCTGGCGCCGTGGTCGATCATCATCGTCGACACCTGGATGTGGACGCCTTACGTGATGCTGATCTGCCTCGCCGGCCTGCGCTCGATCCCCGAATACATCTACGAGGCGGCCGAGGTCGACCGCGCCTCCAACTGGCGCCAGTTCTGGTCGATCACGCTGCCGATGGCGCTGCCCTTCATCATGCTGGCGGTGCTGTTCCGTGGCATCGAGAACTTCAAGAT
>NZ_RZOI01000684.1:0-3207 GCF_004022645.1 Mesorhizobium sp. M4A.F.Ca.ET.020.02.1.1
GGGCAGTGTGTCGGCGAGCGCGCCTTCCTCGAAGGTCTTGCGCGCGGTTTCGCTCGCCGTTTCCGCAGCCTCGCGGCCATGCAGCATGGCGGTGATCTCGGTGGCGAGGATCTTCTTCGCCTCGTTGATCTCCGCGCCGCCGAGCTTTTCGAGCCGCGCGACCTCGTCGAGCGGCAGCGTCGTATAGAGTTTCAGGAAGCGGCTGACATCTGCGTCCTCGGTGTTGCGCCAGTACTGCCAGAATTCGTAGGGCGACAGCATGTCGCCGTCGAGCCAGACCGCGCCCGACGCAGACTTGCCCATCTTGGCGCCCGACGAGGTGGTGAGCAGCGGCGTGGTCATCGCGTAGAGCTGCGCGCCCTCCATGCGGTGGCCGAGATCAATGCCGTTGACGATGTTGCCCCACTGGTCGGAGCCGCCCATCTGCAGCCGACAGCCGAGCCGCTTGTGGAGCTCGACGAAGTCGTAGGCCTGCAGGATCATGTAGTTGAATTCGAGGAACGACAGCGACTGCTCGCGGTCGAGGCGCAGCTTGACGGAATCGAAGGCGAGCATCCGATTGACCGAAAAATGCCGGCCGACATCACGCAGGAAGTTGACGTAGTTGATCTCCATCAGCCAATCGGCGTTGTTGATCATGACGGCGTCGCCGGCGCCGCTGCCGAATTTGAGGTAGGGCGCGAAGTTGCGGCGAATGCCAGCCAGATTGTCCTCGATGTCCTGCGGCGTCAAAAGCTTGCGCGCCTCGTCCTTGAACGAGGGATCGCCGATCATCGAGGTGCCGCCGCCCATCAGCGCGATCGGCCGGTGGCCGGTCCGCTGCAGCCAATGCAGCATCATGATTTGGATCAGTGATCCCGCATGGAGGCTCTTCGCCGTCGCATCGAAGCCGATATAGGCGGTGACGATTTCCTTGGCGAAAAGCTGGTCGAGGCCGGGTTCGTCCGGGATCTGGGGGATGAAGCCGCGCTCGCTCATGACGCGCAGGAAATCGGATTTGTAGGCGGACATTTTTTCTTTCCCGAAGATCGCCCGGCCGCCGGGCCAAGCGTGACATGAAGGCGGGCGTTTAGCACCAGTGGGCGATCAGCAAAAGTGGAATCCGGTTTTGCGTCCGATCGCCCACCAAGCAATGACCAGCGATCAGCAAAAGTGGAATCCGGTTTTGCGTCGCGCGCGGATGACGTTGCGTATCCTTGCCTCGTGGTTGCGGCTGGCGTAATGAGGCGCCGCGCAAAGGGCAGTGCCCAGGCGCCGCGACGGGGCACCATCCCGCAATCGAGATCCGGAAGCTCCCGCGATGAACAGGAACTACGTCATCCTCTTTCTGTTCAGCCTGCTGATGACCTTCAGCGGTCTCGCCAGCCTTCCTCCGATCGACCGTGACGAGTCCCGCTTCGTCCAGGCGACCAAGCAGATGGTCGAGACCGGCGACTATGTCGATATCCGCCTGCAGGATGTTACGCGCTACAAGAAGCCGATCGGCATCTACTGGCTGCAATCGGCGGCGGTGGCGCTGAGCGGCGAGGGCGCCGCCGCGCCGATCTGGGTCTATCGCCTGGTCTCAATGCTGGGCATCGCGCTCGCCGTCGTCGGCATCGGCTGGACCGGCACGAGGCTCTTCGGCGCCAATGCCGGCCTCGCCGCCGGTCTGATGATGGCGGCGATCTTTGCCACCGCCTTCGAGGGCCGCGACGCCAAGACCGACGCCATGCTTCTGGCCTGCTGCGTGGCGGCCCAGGGCGCGCTGGCGCAGGCCTATCTCGCCGCGCGCCGCAACGAGCCGGTCGCTGGCCATCTGCCCTGGATCTTCTGGATCGCGCAGGGACTTGGCATCCTCATCAAGGGACCGGTGGCGCCGCTCTTGTCGCTGCTGACGGCGGCGGCGCTGGTTGCCTTCGATCGCGACTGGCGCTGGCTCCTCAAGCTGAAGCTGGTGCACGGCGTCGCCATCGTGCTCGTCATCGTGCTGCCCTGGATATTTCTCATCAGCTTGAAGAGCGGCGGCGCTTTTTTCCAGGAGGCGGTCGGCAAGGACATGCTGACCAAGGTGGCGCAGGGCGAGGAATCGCATGGCCTGCCGCCCGGCTTCTACATGCTGACCTATTCGCTTTTCATGTGGCCGTTCGGCCTGATCGCTGTCGGCGCCGGGCTGCAGGCCATCAACCGCTTTTGGGATGATCCGCGCCTGCGCTTCTGCCTCGCCTGGTATATCCCGTTCTGGCTGGTGTTCGAGGCGATCCCGACCAAGCTGCCGCACTATGTCATGCCGGCCTATCCGGGGATGGCGCTGCTGATCGGCTGGTTGCTTACGTTGAAGCCCGAGGAGGCCAACGCACCGCTCAAACGTTGGCAGACCTGGCTGTGGTGGGCGACCGCCTTCGGCCTTGTCGTCGTTTCCATCGGCCTGGCGGTGGTCTGCATTGGCGCGCCGATCTATCTCGCCAAGGCATTTTCGTGGTGGAGCATTCCCGCCGCGCTTGCTGCGCTCGCCGCCGGCTACATGGCCTTCCCGCGCCAATTGCAGGTGCCGCTCGGACGCGTCGGTGCGATTGCCATTTGCGCCGGCATCACCTTTTCCCTGCTGTTCGGTACCATCGCGCCGTCGCTGAAGCCGATCTGGCTGACCCCGGCGATCAAGGTCGCGGTCGACGCCAACCGACCATGCGACACCACAGTGCTTGCCTCCGCCCCGTACCATGAGCCGAGCCTCGTCTTCCTGGTCGGAACCAGCACCGTGCTCACCGATGTCGACGGTGTCGCAAAGCACCTGCTGGCCGATCCCGCTTGCGCGCTGGGACTGGCATCGGTCAAGGACGAGCAGAAGCTCAACGAATTGCTTTCGGGGCAGGGCAAGTCGGCAAAGCGCCTGACCGAGATCGACGGGCTCAACTATTCGTCAGGAGACAAACTGGCGGTCGGGCTTTATCGGGTGGCAGAGTGAATAGCATCGGGCCTCGAATGCCCTTATAAGCTCGCGCCCAATCATGCTCGTCATCGCATCCACCCTCTATCGCCGCTCGCTCGGCAACTTCCTCGACACGATCCGCATCGTGAGGAGGCGCTTTGCCGTGCGGGCGGCGCGTTACCCCGAGATCCCCTGGCTGGTCTGGGTGTTTGCCTGGCTGTTGCTCGCGACGGCAGTCTTCTTCAGCCTCGACGGCGCCGCCGGCAGAATGCGCGGGGTGTGGACGCCCGGCTTCGTCC
>NZ_RZOI01000685.1:0-3206 GCF_004022645.1 Mesorhizobium sp. M4A.F.Ca.ET.020.02.1.1
CCCGAACGCCATCGCCAACACCTACATTTCCGTCCAGGGCAACGCCAAGCTGGAATCGAACGCCGCAGCCACCGACTGGCTTGCGCCCGAGATCGCCGACCTGTCGAAGCGGGTCAAGGATGCCGAGGCCAAGGTCGCCGACTTCCGCGCGCAGTCGGATCTCCTGATGGGCGGCAACAATGCGGTGCTGGCTACCCAGCAGCTTTCCGAACTGTCCACCGAACTGTCGCGGGTGCGCGCCAATCGCGCCGCCGCCGAGGCGACCGCCGACAGCGTGCGCAAGGCGCTGCAGTCAGGCGGCTCGCTGGATGCGGTTCCGGAAGTTCTGAATTCCGACCTGATCCAACGCCTGCGCGAGCGGCAGGTCGAGCTCAGGGCCAACATCGCCGACCTCTCCACCACCTTGCTCGACAATCATCCCCGCATCCGCGCCCTGAAATCACAGCTTGCCGATCTCGACGGCCAGATCCGTAACGAGGCGCAAAAGATCATGAAGGGTCTGGCGACGCAGGCGCAGACGGCGCAGGCGCGCGAGAACCAGCTCCTCGGCGACGTCAACACGCTGAAGGCCGCATCGGCCCGTGCCGGCGAGCAACAGGTCGAGCTCGACGCGCTGCAGCGCGACGCCAACGCCCAGCGCCAACTGCTTGAATCCTATATGACGCGCTACCGCGAGGCCTCCTCGCGCAGCGATCGCAACTACCTGCCGGTCGATGCGCGTATCTTCTCGCGCGCCGTGGTGCCGTCGGAGCCCTATTTCCCGAAGATCGTGCCGATTGTCGGCGCCGCGTTTGTCGCCTCGCTGCTGCTGATGGCGGTCGCGACGCTGCTTCGGGAGTTGTTTTCGGGCCGCGCCATGCGCCCGGCCACCGGTGCGCGATTTGGACGAATCGAGCAGGTGGAGATGCCGGTTGCCCGCGCCGAGCCCGCGCTTGTCGATGCCGGGCTGACCAGGCATCGCTCGACCGAACCGGAGGCAGGGCCGGAAGCAGTCGCCGCAGCAGACGCGACGGATGGAGACACCGGGCAGCAGGCCTCGACGCTGGGCGAGATTGATATCGAGAAGGCGGCGGAGAAACTGATCGCTTCTGGCACGGCGCGCGCCATATTCGTGTCGCCGGAAGGCGACGAGGCAGCCGCTTCCGCCGTGCTGGTAGCGCGCGAGGTCTCGGACGCCGGCCTGCGCGTGCTGCTGCTCGACCTCACCGCATCGGGTGCCGCCTCGCGGCCGATGCTGGACAGCGGGCTTTTCCCGGGGATCACCGACCTGCTCGCCTCGGAGGCGCAGTTCAGCGACGTCATCCACGCCGACCTCTACTCGGACTGCCACGTCATCCCGGTCGGCACCGCCGATCCGGCCCGCGCCATGCGCGCCGCCGATCGGCTGCCGATCATCATGCAGTCGCTGACCACCGCCTATGATCTTGTCGTGGTCGAATGCGGCCCGGCCGACGCGCAGGGCATCGGCCGGCTGGTGGGCGAGGGCACCGAGGTCTTCCTGTCGATGCTGGAAGCCGACGACGAGGTGACGCAGGCCGCAGTCAAACTGATCGAGAACGGCTACCCCGAGCTCACGCTGGTGACGCCGCTCGGCCACGAGGCCCCGGGGACGCCGGTGCCAGGACGCCGCACGGCGGCGTGAGACCGCGATTCTCTGGCCGCTTGCCGGGGCATCGTTCGAATGGTCTCAGCGGTCAGTGATTAGTTGTCGTCCTCGGCGGCAGGCGCCGCCTGTCCGGCGGCCTTGCGGCGTAGCATCTTGGTCAGCTTCCAGATGAGCGGGCTGTTCTTGATGATGGCCTTTGTCCGCGCGCCTTGCCGGAGCGCCAGCGCCAGCGCGCGGCCTTTCAGCGTCAGCGGCACCAGCACCTCGAAATGCTGGGTCTCAATATCGCACCATAGCCGCTTGTAGGGTTCGTCGCCGACCGAGAAGTCATAGACGCCGAATCCGGCCTGGCAGGCTTCCTGGATGTTGTCGAAGAACAGGAAATCGCCGGGGCTCGTGAAGGCGAGATCGTCCTCGGCGATCGCGCCGAACTCGCAGATCAGGCGCTTGCCCGAGAGGCTCGATCCGGTGACGGCGCGCAGCTTGCCGGCGACTTCCAGGCCATGCAACACAAACGACGGTTTTCCCTCTGCCAGCGCTTCGGTGAACAGGGTGCGGAAGAAGGCGCGGACCTCCGGCTCGCCGAACACATTGGCGATGCCCATCTTGCGGAAGCGCACCTCCTTCATGTCGAGGAAGGCATCGAGCAGCCTGTCCACCTCCGCGCGCGTGCGCGCCTCGATACGGCGGAAGGCGCCGACCGCCTCGAATTTGCGCGTCTGCGAACGGTGCTTCTTGCGCTTGCGCTTGCCGCTGGCGCGCGCCAGCAGCGCGTCGAGGTCGCCGAACTGCTCCAGGAGCTGCGCCGCCGTCTTCGGCCCGATGCCGGGCACGCCCGGCACATTGTCGACCGAGTCGCCGGTGAGCGCCTGCAGGTCGATCATCTTCTCCGGCGGCACGCCCCATTTCTCGATCACTTCGGGGATGCCGATCTGGCGATCCTTCATCGGGTCGTACATGCCGACCGTGGGACCGACCAGCTGCATCAGATCCTTGTCGGAGGAGATGATAGTGGTGTCGCCGCCAGCCTCGCAGGCAAGCCGGCAATAAGTGGCGATGAGGTCGTCGGCCTCGAAGCCCTCCATCTCGATGCAGGGAAGATTGAAAGCCGTGGTCGCCTGGCGGATCAGGCCGAACTGCGGGATCAGGTCCTCTGGCGGTGCCGAGCGGTTGGCCTTGTATTCGGGGTAGAGCTCGTTGCGGAAGGTCTTCGAGGAATAGTCGAAGATGACGGCGAAATGCGTCGGCACCACGCCGACATCGGTGTTGCGGGCATCCTGCATCAGCTTCCACACCATGTTGCAGAAGCCGAGCACCGCATTGGTGGGCAAGCCGTCGGATTTGCGATTGAGCGGCGGCAGCGCGTGATAGGCGCGGAAAATGTAGCCGGAGCCGTCGACGAGGAAGAGATGATCGCCTTTTTTCATGCCGGCAGGGATAGCGCGGCCAGACGGCGCGGTCCATGCCAAAGGCGGCTGAAACTACCGGTTCCGGCAACACCCTGACAGAGGCTGCCGCCGAATGATCCGGCCACTCACGGGCATGTTACAAAAGTGTAATACTGGTGCCCTTGAATCGCCACGTTCACAGACCCAAATAA
>NZ_RZOI01000686.1:0-3205 GCF_004022645.1 Mesorhizobium sp. M4A.F.Ca.ET.020.02.1.1
GGCTATTCCTTCGGTCTCGCCGACGAGCAGTCGGCCGAGCCCTCGGTGACGCCGCTCGCCGGCCTGCCCGTGGTCGGCGAGGACGGCAAGGCGACTTTCCCGGTCGCCGTCGACCAGTTGCCCTCGACCACCAAGCTGGTCGACGCCAAAGTCACCGTCCGCATGCGCGAAACCGGCGGCCGCGCCGTCGAGCGATCGCTCAACATCGGCATCCGCCCGCAGGGCCACATGATCGGCATCCGTCCGGATTTCGAGAACGACGAGGTGCCGCAGGGCGGCACGGCGAAGTTCAGCCTGATCGCCGTCGACCCCGACGGCAAGCGCGAGGCGCTGAAAGGCGCGCTGTGGTCGCTGGTCAAGGTCGAGCGCAATTACCAGTGGTACCGCTCCAACAATTCATGGAATTACGAGCCGGTCACCTTCACCAAATCGGTGGCCAACGGTCAGATCGATCTTGCCGCCGATGGCGAGGCAACCGTGTCGCTGCCGGTCGACTGGGGCCGCTACCGGCTCGAGGTCGAGACGGCTGATCCCGAGGGTCCGGCGACCAGCTACGAATTCGATGGCGGCTGGTATGTCAGTTCCACCACCACCGAAACGCCCGACGGCCTCGAGATTGCTCTCGACAAGGACACCTTCGCGGCTGGCGACGTGGCCAAGCTCAAGGTCTCGCCGCACTTTGCCGGCGAATTGCTGGTCACCATCGGCGCCGACAAATTGCTGAAGACCGTCACCGCAAGCGTACCTGCCGGCGGTGGAACCGTCGACATCCCGGTCGGCGACGACTGGGGCGCCGGCGCCTATGTTACAGCGACACTGTTCCGGCCGGGCGACGCGCAGGAGACGCGCATGCCAGCCCGCGCCATCGGCGTGAAATGGCTGGCGGTCGACCCGGGCTCGAAGAAGCTCGCCGTCACCTTGACGCCGCCTGAGAAGACAATGCCACGCCAGCAGCTGTCGATCCCGGTCGCGGTGGCAGGCGTGCAGCCTAGCAGCAATGCCTATGTGATGGTTGCCGCCGTCGATGTCGGCATCCTCAACCTCACCAACTACAAGGCGCCCGATCCGGAAAACTGGTTCTTCGGCCAGCGCATGCTGGGGCTTGAGATCCGCGACCTGTACGGCCGCCTGATCGACGGCTCGCTCGGCACCACCGGCAAGCTGCGCACCGGCGGCGACGGCGCCGCCTTGCAGGCGCAGGGCAGCCCGCCGACCGAGAAGCTGGTCGCCTTCTTCTCCGGTCCCGTTCAGCTCGATGCCGACGGCAAGGCCAGGATCGACTTCGACATCCCGCAGTTCAATGGAACCGTGCGTGTCATGGCCGTCGCCTGGACGAAGGAAGCGGTTGGCCACGCTCAGGCCGATGTCATCGTGCGCGATCCGGTGGTGATCACCGCCGGCCTGCCGCGCTTCCTGGCGCCCGGCGACAACGCTGTCATGCGCCTCGACATCGCCGACACCGACGGCCCAGCCGGCGACTATGCCCTATCGATCGACACGACAGGCGACCTGTCCACCGGCGACAAGCCGCTCCCCGGCAGGCTGACGCTCGCCCAGGGCAAGCGCCAGACCCTGACCGTGCCGTTGATCGCCAGGACGGCGGGCGACGCCACGATCACCGTCAAGCTCGCCCATGCCGACGGCACCGAGGTCGAGCAGACGCTCTACGTCCCGGTGCGGCCGGCGCAGTTGCCGCTCACCACCCGCCTAGTGGTCGACCTCAAGCCCAATGTCGGCGCCCTGCGCGTCGACAAGGAACTCCTGGCGGCAAGCCTGCTCGACGGCGCTTCGGTAAGCGTCGGCGTCTCTCAGGCGGCCGCCTTCGACGTGCCCTCGCTGCTGATGACGCTCGACCGCTACCCCTATGGCTGCGCCGAGCAGACGACCAGCCGCGCCATGCCGCTGCTCTATGTCAACGAGTTGGCCGAAGGCATCGGCATGGCCAGCGATCCGGACCTGCACGGCCGCATCCAGGACGCGATCTACAAGGTGCTGAGCTACCAGGCCTCGGCCGGCAGCTTCGGCCTGTGGGGCCCAGGCTCCGGCGATCTCTGGCTCGACGCCTATGTCAGCGACTTCCTGACCCGGGCGCGCGAGCAGAAATACGACGTGCCGGCGTTGGCGATGAACCAGGCGCTGAGCAACCTGCAGAACTCGCTCGGCTACGACCAGGACGTCCAGGATCGCGGCAGCGAGATCGCCTACGCGCTCTATGTGCTGGCCCGCAACAAGAAGGCCTCGATCGGCGATCTGCGCTACTATGCCGACACCCAGCTCGAAGCCTTCACCAGCCCGATGGCCGTAGCGCAGCTTGCGGCGAGCCTTGCTCTCTACGGCGACGCGCAGCGCTCGGAGGCCACCTTCCAGACCGCGCTGCGTCTGGCGCAGGCGAGCACCGAGTACGACTACTACCGCTCCGACTATGGTTCGCCGCTCCGCGACGGCGCGGCAATCCTGGCGCTGGCCGCCGAATCGAAGCCGGTGCCGACCATCGTGCCGGCGCTGATCAAGCTGGTGGCCCGGGAGCGCGCCGATGCCCGCTGGACGAGCACGCAGGACGAGTCCTGGATGCTCCTGGCGGCGCGGGCGCTGAAGGAGGGCAATGATTCCATCACGCTCTCCGTCAACGGTGCGCCGCATGCCGGTGGCTATTCCGACCGCTTCAGCGGCAGCGACATCGCCGACAGCCCGCTCACCATCGCCAACACCGGCAAGACGCCGCTGCAGGCGGTGGTCACCACGGTGGCCTCGCCGGTTGAGTCGCTGCCGGCCGGTGGCGACGGCTTCACCATCGATCGCACCTACTACAGGCTCGATGGCACCGAGGCCAACGTCACCGAGGCCACGCAGAACGAGCGCTATGTCGTCGTTCTCAAGGTCTATGAGCAGAACAGCTGGCCTTCGCGCCTCCTGATCACCGACCTGTTGCCGGCCGGCTTCGAGATCGACAATCCGGGCCTGGTGTCCAGCGCCCAGCTGTCGAACTTCTCCTGGCTGGCGCAGACCGACGCCGCCCATCTCGAGTTCCGCGACGACCGCTTCGTCGCGGCCTTCAACCCGAACGACGGCGACGGCGACCGCAACATCACGCTGGCCTATGTCGTGCGCGCGGTGACGCCCGGCACCTATGCCCATCCGGCGGCAACGGTGGAGGATATGTATAGGCCGCAATATTCGGCCCGCACCGCCACCGGCATGAAGGAGG
>NZ_RZOI01000687.1:0-3202 GCF_004022645.1 Mesorhizobium sp. M4A.F.Ca.ET.020.02.1.1
TTGTATACCATTGGCGCGCCGCGCTGTGCTCGCGCCAGTCGATCTCGCCCAGATAGTCGAGCACCGAAAGGGCCGCCGCCGCCGCGAGGTCGGCATAGGTGACCCTGTTGCCGGCCAGCCAGTGGCGGGTGCCGGCCAGCCAGTTGGTGTATTTCATGTGCTGGCGGATGTTGGCGCGCGCGGCGCGGATCGCCGCCGAATCGGGCGAGCCGCCTCCCGCCGTCTCCGGCATCACCGGCTTCAGCACGCGCTCGCGCACCAGATGCCTGGTCACCTCGCTCTCGGCCTTGTTCAGGTACCAGTCGGTCAGCCGGCGGATCTCGGCGCGCTCCATCGGGTCCTCGGCGAACAGCCGCTTGTCGCGCTTGAGCACCCCGCGCGTCTCGTCGAGATATTCGGCGATCACCATGGCGCCGACGATCGGCACGTCGCCTTCGGCGAGCAGGATCGGCAGCGTGCCGGCCGGGTTCAGCGCCAAAAACTCCTTGCGCCGCGTCCACGGCTTTTCCTCGATCAGCGCCAGCTCCTCGCCATATTCGCCGAAGGCGAGGCGCACGAACCGGCAGGTGGCGAACATCGGGTGGTGGAAGAGCGTCAGCATGGTCCCGCGATAATAAGGCGCACTGGCGAATCGCCGGCCGCGCCGGTAAGTCTTGGCCGCCCGCAAAGCGGACCGTCAGGGTGCTGCGACCTATAGGGGGACTTCCGCGCCATGACAAGCAAGCCCTTCCCCAAGCCACAATTCCGAGGTTGCCATGGATAGCCAGACCATCGTCGAAGCGCTGCTGCTCGGCCTGCTGGAGGGCCTGACCGAGTTCATTCCGGTGTCCTCGACCGGCCATATCCTGCTCGCCGGCCATTTCCTCGGCTTCCATTCGACCGGCAAGGCCTTCGAGATCCTGATCCAGCTAGGCGCCATCCTCGCCATCCTCAGCGTCTATTTCAAACGCCTGTGGCAGATGCTCACCGAACTGCCCTATGACCGGCTGACGCGGCATTTCGCCCTCGGCATCCTCATCGCCTTCCTGCCGGCGGCCATCATCGGCGCCTTGGCGCACGACTTCATCAAGACGATCCTGTTCGAATCGCCGCGGCTGATCTGCATCATGCTGATCATCGGCGGCGTGGTCCTGCTCGTGGTCGACCGCTTGGCCCTGAAGCCGGTCTATCGCGACGTCGAACGTTTCCCGACCCGGCTCTATCTGCAGATCGGCCTGTTCCAGTGCCTGTCGCTGATCCCCGGCACCTCGCGCTCCGGCTCGACCATCGTCGGCGCGCTGCTGCTCGGCGTCGACAAGCGCGCGGCGGCTGAATTCTCCTTCTTCCTCGCCATCCCGACCATGGTCGGCGCCTTCGCCTTCGACCTGTTCAAGAACCGTAACGTACTGACCTCGGCCGACCTGCCGATCATCACCATCGGCTTCGTCGCCGCCTTCGTCACCGCGCTGTTCGTCGTCCGCTTCCTGCTCGATTACGTCTCGCGCAACGGCTATTCGCTGTTCGGCTGGTGGCGGCTTGTGGTCGGCGGGCTCGGGCTGGTGGCGCTGATGATCTGGGGGTGAGGCCCTCAATTCCGCCCATAAAACGCGTTCTCGACATGCACCGGCCAGCGCCAGGGCAGCACCGCCACCATGTCGAAACGCACCGAGAGCCTGCCATAGTCGGATTGGCGCGACAGCCATAAGTCGGCGGCGCCCTCGATGCGGCGCTCCGAACCGTGGGCGATCGCCTCCATCGCTTCCATCAGCGAACGCCGCGCCTTGACCTCGACGAACAGCACCAGGTCGCCGCGCCTGGCGATCAGGTCGATCTCGCCGAGCCGCGTGCGGTGGCGGCGCGCCAGGATCCGGTAGCCTTTCAGCATCAGCGCCAGCGCCGCCAGCCATTCGCCGCGATGGCCGCGCCGATAGGCTTTCAGGCGGCCGGCGGCCGGACGCTTAGCCACCGCTGTCTCCTCCCGAGACGCCCCTGAGTTCGAGCAGCCGCCGGTAGAGCGCCTGCTTCTGGCCGCCGGTCATCTTTGCCGCTTCCGCCGCCGCCTTGGAGGCCGGCATCTCGGCGGCGAGCGACAACAGCAGACGGTCGATGTCCGCCGGCTGGTCCTCCTGCGCTTCGGCGGGGCCGACGCAGACCACAATCTCGCCCTTCGGAGTGTCGGCCGCCGCGTAATGGCCGGCAAGCGCGTCGAGCGTGCCCGTGCGCATCTCCTCGAAGGTCTTGGTCAGCTCGCGGCCGATCGCCGCCTTACGTCCGCCGCCCAGCGCCTCGACCATCGCCGCAAGCGTCTCGGCCAGCCGCCTGGGCGATTCGAAGAAGATCAGCGTCGCCGGCACACTTTTCAGCGCCTCCAGCCGTGTCAGCCGCTGGCCGGTCTTCACCGGCAAAAAACCGGCGAACAGGAAGGCGTCCGAAGGCAGGCCGGAGGCGGTCAGCGCCGCCAGCGCCGCCGACGGACCGGGAATGGGCACGACGCGGATGCCATGGTCGAGCGCCTCGCCGACCAGCCGGTAGCCGGGATCCGAAATCAGCGGCGTGCCGGCGTCCGAGATCAGCGCCACGCTCTGCCCGGCTTCGAGCGCCGCGATCAGCTTGGGCCCGGCCTCGCCGGCATTGTGCTCGTGATAGGCGGTGGCGCGGCGGCGGATGCCGTAGCGCTCGAGCAGCACGCGCGAGACGCGCGTGTCCTCGCAGGCGACGATGTCGGCGGCGGCCAGCGTCTCCAGCGCGCGCAGCGTGATGTCGGCGAGATTGCCGATCGGCGTCGCCACCAGATAGAGCGCCGGCCCCAGCGGCCGCGCCGGTATCTCGATCTGCCCGATCACATAGCTGCGTTTGTCGCTGGTCACCCTAGGCCCTCCATCCAGCCTGTTTGGCACGGCTGATGTCCGGTTGCAAAACGTGACGAGGACGTAATGTGGCCGCCATGCCTTTGCCATACTGCGGAACGAAACCGTGACCGGCGAATTCTATCCGTGAGTCTCGTTTGTCTGTGAGTCTCGGGAGGCACAGGATGGATAGCCTGAAGATTCAGGACGTTTTCGAGCCCTACTATGCGGGCCGCAAGCGTTTCGCCATGCGAAGGGACAAGAGCCTGCCGGCCAGCGCCGATGGCGTCGCCGGTAAAACCGAAGCCAGGAAGCGGCGTTTGCGCCGCCGGCCGAAGACCAGACTCAAGGCCGAAACCGACAGCACGACGGAGCAC
>NZ_RZOI01000688.1:0-3194 GCF_004022645.1 Mesorhizobium sp. M4A.F.Ca.ET.020.02.1.1
GACCGATATCCGCGCCGCCCTTGCCGACCGCATCGAGATCCGGCGCGAGACAAGCTTCGATCGCGACCGGCGCGCCGTGCGCGTGCGCGAGACAGCCCGGCTCGGCGCCATCACACTGGCCGAGCGCATGCTGCCGGCGCCGTCCGGCGTCGACGCGGATCGGGCGATCCTCGAGGCCCTGCGTGAGCATGGCCTGTCGCTGCTCGACTGGGGCAAGGAGGCCGAGACGCTGCGGCAGCGGCTCGGCTGGCTCAATCGCGGCCTCGGCGCACCCTGGCCCGATGTTTCCGACGCCGCCCTGCTCGACCGTATCGAGGACTGGCTGCTGCCGTTTCTGACGGGCGCGGCGTCCTTTGCCGCGATCAATTCCGGCGCCCTGTCGGCCGGCCTCATGTCATTGGTGCCGCACGAACTGCAGCGCAAGGTCGAGGCGCTGGCGCCGACCCATTTCGATGCGCCGTCGGGCAGCCATGTGCCGATCCGCTATGATGGCGAATGGCCGGTGCTGGCGGTGCGCGTACAGGAGCTGTTCGGCCTCGACAGGCATCCGGCGATCGCCAATGGAACCGTGCCGCTGACGCTCGAACTCCTCTCGCCGGCGCACCGGCCGATCCAGACGACGCGCGACCTGCCCGGCTTCTGGCGCGGCTCGTGGGCGGATGTGCGCACCGACATGCGCGGCCGCTATCCCCGACATGTCTGGCCGGAAAACCCACTCACCACCGCCGCCACCAGCCGCGCCAAGCCACGCGGAACCTAGTCCTGGCAAAAGCTTGGGCAGTCCGTCCTGGTGGCCCTCAGCCGTCAAGTCCCCGCTACAGCGCTACTAGCGCTTACCCTCCTGCGGCGATAATCGTAATCCATGATCAACATCCTGCGCTCACCGGACTTCCAGCAAAGCCAGAGGCTGCGGCTCAACACGCTGATCCGGCTACGCTGGCTGGCCATCGTCGGCCAGAGCCTGACGGTGCTCGTCGTCGCCTATGGGCTGAAATTCCCGTTGTCCGTCAGCATGTGCTTCGCGCTGATCGCCTGTTCGGCTTGGATGAACCTGTGGCTGACCTTCCGCTACCCGGCGGCGCACCGGCTCACCCCGCTCTCGGCGTTCGCCATCCTGACCGTCGACAGCCTGCAGCTGGCCGGCCTGCTCTACATGACCGGCGGTCTCACCAATCCGTTCTCGGTGCTGCTCAGCGTACCCGTCGTCATCTCGGCGGCGTCGCTGCCGCTGCGCCTCACCGCGGTGCTGGGGGCGCTGGTCATGGTGGCGGCCACGCTTCTGGGCTTCTTCCACCAGCCGCTGCCCTGGTACGAGGGGGCGCCCCTGGAAATGCCCTTCATCTATGTCGCCGGCATGTGGATGGCGGTGTTCGCCTCGATCGCCTTCACCGCCATCTACGCCTTCCGCGTCGCCGAGGAAGCGCGCCTGCTTGCCAACGCGCTCGCCGCCACCGAGCTGGTGTTGCAGCGCGAGCAGCATCTGTCGGCACTGGACGGGCTCGCCGCCGCCGCGGCGCATGAGCTCGGCACGCCGCTTGCCACCATCACGCTGGTCGCCAAGGAAATGGAGAAGGCGCTCGGTGAGGACATGAAATTTGCCGAGGACGTGAAGCTGCTGCGCTCGCAGAGCGAGCGCTGCCGCGAGATCCTGAAGCGGCTGACCAGCCTGTCCTCCGAGGGCGAGGCGCATCTGTCGCGTCTGCCGCTGACTTCGCTGGTGGAGGAGGTGACGGCCCCGCACCGCGATTTCGGCATATCGATCAAGCTGCGGCCCGGCGAGCGCATCGGCCCCGAGCCGGTCGGGCGGCGCAATCCAGGTGTCATCTACGGCCTTGGCAATCTGGTCGAGAACGCCGTCGACTTCGCCCGCAAGACCGTCACCGTCAGCTGGAGCTGGGACGACGCCGAAGTTATCTTTTCGATAATCGATGACGGGCCGGGCTTCCCGCCGGAGATCATCGACCGCATCGGCGAACCCTATATGTCGACGCGGCAAGGCACAGAAGCCGGCGGCGGCCTCGGGCTCGGCCTGTTCATAGCCAAGACCTTGCTGGAGCGCTCCGGCGCCACGCTGGATTTCCGTAATTCGAGCGGGTTGGGCGAAGGCGCCGTGGTGCAGATATCCTGGCCGCGCGGCGTCTTTCTCAACCCCGAATCGTCTTCGAGCATGTTCGACACCGCCTGAAACCACGCTTTAACCTGCATGGTGGCCTCATCGGGGCCGGTTGCGGGCTCTTAAAATTGGACAATAGTGGCGCGGAACTGTATCTGCGTAAGCTTAAGGCAGCAGGAATTCTGGACACCATGAGTGGAGACGAAACGACTGGCGCAATGGTTGAGGGCGAGGACACCTCGCTGCTGATCGTCGACGACGACAAGCCGTTCCTGACCCGGCTCGCCCGCGCCATGGAAACCAGGGGCTTCGTCGTCGAGACTGCCGAGAGCGTCGAGGAGGCGGTCGCCAGGGCGCGCGCCCATCCGCCGGCCTACGCCGTGGTCGACATGCGGCTCGGCGACGGCAACGGCCTCGATGTCATCGCCGCCATCCGCGAGAAGCGCGACGACGCCCGTGCCGTCATCCTCACCGGCTACGGCAATATCGCCACCGCCGTCACCGCCGTGAAGCTCGGCGCCATCGACTATCTTTCCAAGCCGGCCGACGCCGACGATGTCTTCGCCGCGCTCACCCGTACCTCCGGCGAACGCGCCGCGCCGCCGGAAAATCCGATGTCGGCCGACCGCGTGCGCTGGGAGCACATCCAGCGCGTCTACGAAATGTGCGACCGCAACGTCTCGGAAACCGCGCGCCGGCTCAACATGCACCGCCGCACCCTGCAGCGGATTCTCGCCAAGCGCGCGCCGCGTTAGGATCGTCAAGCGCACAGGGCAAAGCCTCGGAAACGGCGAATTCAGTTTTGTGGTGAGCATCGATATTCGCCGAAGTCAGCGCTGCCCCTCATCGCCCTGCCGGGCAGTTCTCCCCGTATAGTGACGGGGAGAAGGCGGACGGCCGCAACGTCGGCTCTCATCTGCAACGTCGGAGATTTGCGAAGTCATCGGCCACAGCTGTCCAGCCGATAGATGGGTAACAGTTTGAACCGGATACATAGGTAACAGTTCTCCCCCTATTTGTCCGCTGCAGCGCCAAGCGGATTGGTTAGCGCGGCGCTGCAGCGGACAAGCGTCATACGCCT
>NZ_RZOI01000689.1:0-3188 GCF_004022645.1 Mesorhizobium sp. M4A.F.Ca.ET.020.02.1.1
ATGATGGCCTGGACGCCGAGATTGATCGCCTGCTCGATCTGGTCGCGTTGCGCGGCCGCATCCTGCCGGCCGGAAAAGATCTGCAGGTCGATGTCGAGCGCTTTCGCCTGTTTCGCCGCACCGGCCTGATAGGCCTGGAAGAAATCGCCGGCCGAGATGAAGGTGACGAGCGCCACCTTCACGCCGCCCTTGTCGAAGGGCGCTGGAGCATCGGCGACCCCGGCGGCGTGTGCCGCCCCAACCGGTACGGCGCAGGCAAGCAGGCCGGCAGTAAATAATCCGAGAATAGAAGTCTTCATGAGAATTCCCCAGGAGTAACGCCGACAAGGCACGTCTCCGGACCGCGGGATCGCCGCCGTCGCGCCTCGATGAGCGAATTCGCGAAAGGTACAGCGGCGGCGGAACCGCCCGGAACGCAGATTATTCTCTTTCGAAGCGCGTCGTTGGCAAATGTTGCTGCCGCCGTGGAGACCAGATGCGCGCCGCCCTTGCAGGAGGGCCTAGACGAAGAGACCCGCGGACAGGGGCAGTACGCAATGACCGGTTCAGGTCGCCACGCCAGCTTGCTGCAACGTTCCGGCACGAACGCGCTTCGGTTAACGGGATCACGCTGTCGCCTGTCGAGAGGCCGCGAATCGCTGCATGCGCGAATCAAAAAAGAAGCCGTCCAAGGTTCCCCCTTGAACGGCCGGTCGAGCCCCTGCTCCCCGAAACTCTTGACCGAAGTGCTGCCGATCGTCGCGAAACGACCGCTTCTGGAGTGGTTTTGGTGTGCCACAGGCGGGGCTCGGCCGCAACGTAAACGACTTGTTAACCTTAACGTCCCCGACCCGTGAACAAGTGTTAACGATGCTGGCACGCATCCTGCTCCGCAACGCATGTAGGTCATCGGAGGGCGCCCTGTCTGTTCGCCGATGGGACATGAAAAGACAGTTTGCGCGAAAGAGCACACAATGAACCAGAACGGATCGATCACGCTGTTCCAATATTGGAACCAGCTGCGTGATGGGCGCCCCGCCCCGAAGCGTTCGGAAGTGGAGCCCGCCGACATCAAGTCGCTTTTGGCCGACACATTCATCCTGGAAAGGGATACGCGCGGCGAGGCCGTGTTCCGGCTGGCCGGCACCAGGCTTTGCGCCTCCTATGGTCGCGAACTGAAGGGGTTCTCCTTCCCCTCGCTGTGGCGCGAGAAGGACCAGCGGCTTGTCTCGCGGCTGGTCCACGGCGTTTTCGAGCAGAAATCCGTGGTGCTGATCACCTATGAGGGCTTCAGTGGAAACGGCCGATCCAACAAGTTCGAACTGCTTGCCCTGCCGCTCGACGGCGGCGTCGAGAATCCGCGCTGCCTGGGTGTCATCAGCGCCGCCGAAAGACCATTCTGGCTGGGTGCCGACCCGATCACCGACGCGCTGATCGATTCGATCCGCGTCGTCGATCCGGACAAGGAGCCGATGTTCCTGAAGAACCGGCCTGCCATCAATGTTCCCTCGCTTGTGCCTTCAGAGTTCGATCCGCCAGAAACGTTTCCGGCACTCGGCCGCGCGCGTCGCATCCGCCATCTGGTGGTGTTCGAGGGCGGGCGCGGCGAGTAGCCACCTCCAGCATTCGGATCGACTGCGAAGGGGGTCCACTTTTCCCCTTTGTTAACCTCCATTGTTGTAGTTTTCCCGGTGAAATTCCTCGCATTGACGCGGGGAATGCCAACGGGGTGTAGGCAGTCATGAGGTCAACGGCGGTCGACTTTGCGCCGTCCCGCGCCGAAAGGCGTAATTTTCAGCGCGTCCGCGTCAAGATCTACGGGCGCTTCATGCTGGAGGACCGCACCGAGCACCCGTGCCAGGTGATCGACATGTCGCCGGGCAACGTCGCACTTCGAACCGAGCGCGTCGGCATGCCGGGTGAGAAGGTCATCGCCTATATCGATCACATCGGCCGCGTCGAGGGTGTGGTGACCCGCACCTCGCAGGACGGCTTCGCCATGACCGTCATCGCCTCGGACCGCAAGAAGGACAAGCTTGCCGCGCAGCTGACCTGGCTTGCCAACAAGCACGAGCTCGACCTGCCGGAAGACCGCCGCCACGAACGCGTCGCGCCGCGCAATCCGATGAGCGTGCTCCAGCTCACCGACGGGCGCCAGTACCAGTGTCGCATCATCGACCTGTCGCTCTCGGGCGCCGCGGTCGAGATCGACGTCAAGCCGGCGATCGGCGTGCAGATCATGCTGGGCACGATGCGCGGCCAGGTGGTGCGTCATTTCGAGGATGGTGTCGCTGTCGAATTCGCCGTCATCCAGCGGCCGGAAACCCTGGATTCCGAGTTCAACACGCCGCGCGCCTGAGCAACGGGCCCGCGAGACCAGCAGCTGAACCGGCCCATCGCGGCCGGTTTTGTTTTTTCGCGCCCCACACGACCGGAATTGCCCCTGCGCATGACACGGTCGGCTCGTCAGATCCTGGCCGACGAAGGGCCGTAAGAATTTTAGTTCAAACTAATTCAAATTTTATGCTTATTCTCTTGGCGTTTTACTCAATGTCTACTTCGGGTTTTTGCGTCAAATAAATCCGGTCATGAGATGGTCTCCTCAAACGGGGAGACTAAAACAATGAAGAAGACGAGGGGCAAGCTGTTGCTCATGGCAATGGCGATGCAGCTTTCCGCTTGGGCAACGGCATATGCGGGACCGGCTTTCATGCACACGGGCGGTCGCACTACCCAGCCGGTCGGCCACTACGAATTCTGCCAGAAGCTTCCGCAGGAATGCAAGGAACGGACGCCGAAGCAGGCGCCGATCGAACTGACCCGCAAGCTGTGGGCGGCCATCGTCAACATCAACAATTCCGTCAACACCAGGATCACGCCGCGCACCGACATGGAGATGTGGGGCAAGGAAGAGGTCTGGTCCTACCCCGACAACGGCTTTGGCGACTGCGAGGACTACGCGCTGGAAAAGCGCCGCGCGCTGATGAACATCGGCGTGCCGGCCGGCGACCTGCTGATGACGGTGGCGCGGCAGCCGAACGGCGACGGCCATGCGGTGCTCACCGTGCGCACCAGCCTTGGCGAGTTCATCCTCGACAATCTTCAACCCAAGGTGCTGGCCTGGACCGACACCGACTACACCTACCTCAAGCGCCAGTCGACGGAGAATTCGGGCGTTTGGGTGACGATCAATGACGGCCGCGAGGACG
>NZ_RZOI01000068.1:0-15048 GCF_004022645.1 Mesorhizobium sp. M4A.F.Ca.ET.020.02.1.1
CGGCAAGGTCATCACCGAGGACCGCGAGGTCTTCGACCAATGCACCGACACGATCATCCGCCAGGTCGAGGATATCGGCCGCATGGTCGACGAATTCTCGGCCTTCGCGCGCATGCCGAAACCGGAGATGAAGGCCATCGACCTGCGCGAATCGCTGCGCGAAGCCTCGTTCCTGGTCGAGGTCAGTCGTTCAGACATCGCTTTCGAGCGCGATTTCGGCAGCGAACCACTGAAGGGCACCTTCGACAGCCGGCTGATGGCGCAGGCCTTCGGCAACGTCATCAAGAACGCCGCCGAGGCCATTGACGGACTTGAAGCAAAAGATCGTTCGGACGGCACAATCCGGATTCAAGCCGGACGTCAAAATGGCGCCATCCGAATCGATGTCATCGACAATGGCAGGGGACTGCCGCGCGAGAATAGGCAGCGGTTGCTCGAGCCCTATATGACGACGCGCGAAAAAGGCACTGGCCTTGGCCTCGCTATCGTCAAGAAGATCGTGGAGGACCATGGCGGCCGGCTCGAACTCAACGATGCGCCGGCGGATTTCCACGGTGGCCGCGGCGCGATGATCTCGATCATCCTGCCGCCGGCTTCGGTCGTTGCCACGCCGCCTCGCGGCGAAGGCCGGAACGAACACGAAAGAGAAACTGAAAAGGTCGGTAATGGCGTCTGACATTCTCATCGTCGATGACGAGGAAGACATCCGCGAGCTCGTCGCAGGCATCCTGAGCGACGAAGGTCACGAAACCCGCACGGCGTTCGACGCCGACAGCGCGCTTGCAGCAATTGCAGATCGCGCGCCGAGGCTGATCTTCCTCGACATCTGGCTGCAGGGCTCGCGCCTGGACGGCCTCGCGCTGCTGGACGAGATCAAGACGATGCATCCCAACCTCCCGGTGGTGATGATCTCCGGTCACGGCAATATCGAAACGGCGGTTTCCGCCATCCGCCGCGGCGCCTACGATTTCATCGAGAAGCCGTTCAAGGCCGACCGACTGATCCTGATCGCCGAGCGCGCGCTCGAAACCTCGAAGCTGAGGCGCGAGGTCTCCGACCTCAAGCAACGCAGCGGCGAGACCTTCGACCTGATCGGCATGTCTTCGGCGATGAGCCAGTTGCGCCAGACCATCGAACGCGTCGCGCCGACCAACAGCCGCATCATGATCGTCGGCCCGTCCGGTTCCGGCAAGGAGCTGGCGGCGCGCGCCATCCATGCGCTGTCGACGCGCAAGGCCGGACCGTTCGTGACGCTGAGCGCGGCCACCATCACGCCCGAGCGAATGGAGATTGAACTGTTCGGCACCGAATCGAACGGCACCGAGCGCAAGGTCGGCGCACTGGAAGAGGCGCATCGCGGCATCCTCTACATCGACGAAGTGGCCGACATGCCGCGCGAGACGCAGAACAAGATCCTGCGCGTGCTGGTCGAGCAGCAGTTCGAGCGGGTAGGGGGCACCAAGCGGGTCAAGGTCGATGTCCGCATCATCTCGTCCACCTCGCAGAACCTGGAGGCGATGATCGCCGACGGCCGCTTCCGTGAGGACCTCTATCACCGCCTGGCAGTGGTTCCGGTCATGGTGCCGGGGCTGGCCGAGCGACGCGAGGACATTCCCTATCTGGTCGACAATTTCATGAAGCAGATCGCGCGCCAGGCCGGCATCAGGCCGCGCCGCATCGGCGACGACGCACTCGCCGTGCTGCAGGCGCATAACTGGCCGGGCAATGTCCGGCAGTTGCGCAACAATGTCGAACGGCTGATGATCCTGGCGCGCGGCGAGGACGTCGACGCCCCGATCACCGCCGATCTGCTACCGTCGGAGATCGGCGACGTCATGCCGCGCACGCCCAACCAATCGGACCAACACATCATGGCGCTGCCGCTGCGCGAGGCGCGCGAACAGTTCGAGAAGGACTACCTGATCGCCCAGATCAACCGCTTCGGCGGCAACATCTCGAAGACCGCCGAGTTCATCGGCATGGAGCGCTCCGCCCTGCACCGCAAGCTGAAGTCGCTGGGCGTCTGAGGACAGCTGTACTTGATCCAGCGGCGCCCAGCCGGCCGATTGCCGATTACGGCCGCGGCGGAATCGCTTAAACAAACCGAAAGTCTTCAGGGGTGATCCATGCCGCGCATTGCCTATGTGAACGGGCGCTATGTCGCTCATGCCGACGCTTCGGTGCATATCGAGGATCGCGGCTATCAGTTCGCCGACGGCGTCTATGAGGTCTGCGAGGTGGCTCGCGGCTTCATTGTCGACATGCCGCGCCATCTCGGCCGGCTGAGCCGGTCGCTTTCCGAACTGTCGATCGACTGGCCGGTGACGCAGCGTGTGCTGCCGCTCATCCTGCGCGAGGTGGTGCGCCGCAACCATGTCGTCAACGGCCTCGTCTATGTCCAGGTGACGCGTGGCGTCGCCAGCCGCGAGTTCGTTTTCCCGGGGCCCGGTACCACGCCGTCGCTGGTGGTGACCGCGAGGAAGGCGGACCCCGCCACTGCCGCCAGGCGCGCAGAGACCGGCATAAAGGTCATCACCGTGCCGGAGAACCGCTGGGACAGGGTCGATATCAAGAGCACGGGCCTGCTGCCCAACGTGCTGGCCAAGCAGAAGGCCAAGGAAGCCGGCGCCCAGGAGGCGTGGTTCGTCGACACCGACGGCATGGTCACCGAGGGCGGCTCCTCCAACGCCTGGATCGTCACCAGGGACGGCGTGCTGGTGACGCGGCCGGCCGAGCACGGGATCCTGCGCGGCATCACCCGCACGACGCTGTTCGACGTTGCCGCCAAACTCGGCCTGACGATCGAGGAGCGCAAGTTTTCGGTCGCCGAGGCCAAGGCGGCGCGCGAGGCCTTCATCAGTTCCGCGACCACGATTGCCATGCCGATCGTGGCAATCGACGGTGCTCCGGTGGCCAATGGCCACCCCGGTTCCATGACACTTTCGTTGCGCCAGGCCTTTTTTGACGTTGCGGAAAAAAGTCCGGCCTGATAACCGCAAAGATGGAATGAAAATCAATATATCTCGTTCTGCTTGTCGTTATTGACGGCAAGAGGGTGTTTGCGCGCTTGACATGTGCCGGATAAATTGGCGCATTGGCTGCAAACCGAAGGGGATCGGCGAAAGACAAGAACAATGGCGGAACGATCGCAAAACCTTCAGGACCTGTTCCTGAATTCAGTTCGCAAGAGCAAAAATCCACTCACCATCTTCCTCATCAACGGCGTGAAGCTGACTGGCGTGGTCACCTCGTTCGACAATTTTTGTGTGTTGTTGCGGCGTGACGGCCATTCCCAGCTCGTTTACAAGCACGCCATTTCCACGATCATGCCGAGCCAGCCGGTTCAGATGTTCGATGGCGAGGAAGGCCAGGGCGCCTGATTGGCACGTGAGAAAGACGCGGACCGCAGCGTCCGCGGGAAACCATCACATCAGCTGAGGCCGGAAGACAAAGCTCCGACCCGGGCCATTGTTATTGTGCCCGTGCTTACCCGCCAGCCGCGAGGCGAGGACGAGACCAATCGGCCGCGTCTGACGCGTTCCGCGGAGGCCCGCCACGATGAAGCGGTCGGCCTCGCCGGCGCCATCGACCTCGATCCGGTCCATAGCGCGGTGGTGACCGTCACCGATCCGCGCCCGGCCACCTTGCTCGGCAGCGGCAAGGTGGCGGAATTCGCCCATATCGTGAAGGAGCGCCACGCGGAACTGGTCATCGTCGACCATCCGCTGACGCCGGTGCAGCAACGCAATCTCGAAAAGGAATTCAACGCCAAGGTGCTCGACCGCACCGGGCTGATCCTGGAGATCTTCGGCGAGCGCGCGCGCACCAAGGAAGGCACGCTGCAGGTCGAGCTTGCGCATCTCAACTACCAGAAGGGCCGCCTGGTGCGGAGCTGGACCCACCTTGAGCGCCAGCGCGGCGGCGCCGGCTTCCTCGGCGGTCCCGGCGAAACGCAGATCGAATCCGACCGGCGGCAGTTGCAGGAAAAGATCATCAAGCTGAAGCATGAGCTGGAAACTGTGCGCCGCACCCGCGACCTGCACCGTGCCAAGCGCAAGAAGGTGCCGTTCCCGGTTGTGGCGATCGTCGGCTACACCAATGCCGGCAAGTCGACGCTGTTCAACAAGCTGACTGGGGCAGGGGTGCTGGCCGAGGACATGCTGTTCGCCACGCTTGACCCGACGCTGCGCCGCGTGCGCCTGCCACATGGCACACCCATCATCCTGTCCGATACGGTCGGCTTCATCTCGGACCTGCCGACGCATCTTGTTGCCGCCTTCCGGGCGACGCTGGAAGAGGTGGTCGAAGCCGACCTCGTCATCCACCTGCGCGACATCTCAGACCCCGATACGGCGGCGCAGGCCGAGGATGTCGAGCGCATCCTTGCCGATCTTGGCGTCGATGCCAGTGACGCCAAGCGCGTCATCGAGGTCTGGAACAAGATCGACCTGCTCGACGAGAGCAACCGGGAGCGGTTGCTGGCCGATGGCGCCGCCACCAAGGCGCCGCCGGTCGCCATATCGGCGGTCACCGGCGAGGGCATCGATGCGCTGAAGGCGCTTATCGAAACCAGGATGTCGGGTGAGCTGGAAACGACGACGCTGACGCTGACGCCAGCCCAGTTTGGCCTTGTCGACTGGATCTACCGCAACGGCGACGTCGTTTCGCGGGTCGACAATGAGGATGGCAGCGTCACCATTTCGCTCAATGCCACGCACAGCTCACGGCAAGAGATCGAGAGCCGATTGCACCGTAAGAACAACGGTTAAGCCTGGTTATTTCTCGCCCTTGGCCTGCTGCCAGAGCGCTTCCATCTCATCCAGCGTCGCCTTTTCCAACGTGTTGCCGGAGGCTTCCAGCGCTCGCTCGACATAGTGGAAGCGGGTGCGGAATTTCTCGTTGGTGCCGCTGAGCGCGGCTTCGGCGTCGAGCTTGAGGTGGCGGCCAAGATTGACGACGGCAAACAGCATGTCGCCGAACTCGTCCTTGATGGGTGCCGCGTCGCCGGTGGTGAGTGCTTCGCGCAATTCGCCGATCTCCTCCTCGATCTTGTCGAGGATGGGCGCCGCCTCGCTCCAGTCGAAGCCGACGCGAGCCGCCTTTTCCTGCAGCTTGAGCGCCCGGGTCAGCGCGGGCAGCGCCACCGGCACGCTGTCGAGGAACCCCTTGCCATTGTCTTCTGGGTCGAGCCCGCGGGCGAGGCGCGCATCGCGCTTCTCCGCCTTCTCCACCGCCTTGATTTTTTCCCACATGCCCTTGGCCATGCCGGCGCTGCGCGCCTCCTCGTCGCCGAAGACGTGCGGATGGCGCCGGATCATCTTGGCGGTGATCGCCTCGACGACGTCGCCGAAGGCGAATTCGCCAGCCTCCTCAGCCATTTGCGCGTGGTAGACAACCTGCAGCAGCAGGTCGCCGAGCTCCTCGCGCAGGTCGTCGAGATCGCCGCGCGCAATGGCATCCGCCACCTCGTAGGCTTCCTCGATCGTGTAGGGCGCGATGGTCGAGAAATTCTGCTCGATATCCCAGGGGCAGCCGGTCTTGGGCGCCCTTAGTGCCGCCATGATCTCGATCAGCCGGGAAATGTCCTTGGAGGGTTTCATCAGGCCGATGCTATCCTTGCGCCCATCGCGCAGCCAACGCTGGCAGCCGACGCGAGGGCGGTTGTCCACAGCTGCGCGGCGGCTCAGTCCAGAACCGATACGATCGCCTTGGCGAGCGCGTCCATCCCGTCCTCGGGCAGGCCGGCCACGTTGATGCGGCTGTCGCCGACCATATAGACGGCGTGCTCGGTGCGCAGCCGCTCGACCTGAGCTTCCGAAAGGCCTAGGCGCGAGAACATGCCGCGATGGCTGGCGACGAAATCGAAGCGGTCGGAATTGGACTGCCGGCGTAGCGCCTCGGCGAAGGCGACGCGCAGCCGCAGCATGCGCAGCCGCATCTCCTCTAGTTCCGCCTGCCAGTCCGCGCGCAAAGCGGCGTCTTCCAGCACGATGCGTACCGCCGCCGCGCCATGGTCCGGCGGCATCGAATAGAGTGCGCGCGCCGCAGACAGCATCTGGCTCATCGCCACATCGGCCTGCGCACCGTCCTTGGCCAGGATCATCGCCGCGCCGACGCGGTCGCGGTAGACAGCAAAGTTCTTCGAGCAGCTCGAGGCGACGACCATTTCCGGGACTTTTGCCGCGAGCAGCCGCAGGCCCGCGGCGTCGGCGTCGAGGCCCTCGCCAAAGCCCTGGTAGGCAATGTCGACGAAGGGCAGCAGGCCGCGCTCGACGACCAGGTCGGCGACCTCGGCCCACTGCGCGGCATCGAGATTGGCGCCGGTCGGATTGTGGCAGCAGCCATGCAGCAGCACCACGTCGCCGCGCTCAGCCGTCCGCAGGGCCGCCACCATGTCCTTGAAGCGCACCGAGCCGGAAGCGGCGTCGAAGTAGGGATAGTCGCGGATCTGCAGACCGGCGGCGCGCATCACCGGCATGTGGTTCGGCCAGGTCGGATCGGACAGCCACACCGTCGCGCCGGCTCGGGTACGTTGCAAAAGCTCGGCCACGAGCCTGAGCGCGCCAGAGCCACCCGGCGCCTGCGCCGTGCGGATGCGCGACAGGTCCGCATTGTCACCAAAGGTGAGCTTGGCCATCGCCGTGTCGAAGGCAGTGTCGCCAGCAAGGCCGAGATAGGTCTTGGTGTCCTGGCCCTGAAGCAGCCGCTTCTCGGCTTCGCGCACGGCGCGCATCACCGGAGTCCTGCCGTCGCGATCCTTGTAGACGCCGACGCCGAGATCGACCTTGCCCGGACGCGGATCGGCGCGATAAAGGCCAATCAACGCAAGGATCTTGTCGGCGGGGGCGGGCTGCAGGGTTTCAAACATCGATACGGCTCCAATGGCGGCGGAGTGATACGCAAAACGGCAGCGCTTCGCCAGCGCTTTTCGATTGCATCAATCTTGAGGCTGCGCCGCCCTCCACGTTCCTGTCACATCGGCGTCGTTCGCCAGATCGGACAAAAATCGCTTGTAGCCGGATTAAAACCTTGCCCTGCTCCGTAAACAGGGCATGAAACGGTCGATGCCACGCTTCGATATCGTCGGACAGCTCGGTTCGCTGCGCCGCTATGCGCGCTCGCTGACGCGCGACAGCACGGAGGCCGAGGACCTGGTGCATGACGCGCTGGTGCGCGCCTATGAGCGGCGCGGCACCTTTCGTGCCGGCAGCAACCTTCGCGCCTGGCTGCTTGCGATCGTCCACAACGCCTTCATCGATGGTGTCCGCTCGCGCCGGTCGGAAGCGGCGCGCGTCGAGCAGGCCGGGTACCTTGCCGACAGCACCTCCCCGGCGCCCCAGGACCATTCGGTCCGTCTGGCGCAGGTGCGGACGGCCTTTTTATCCCTGCCGGAGGAGCAGCGGTCGGCGCTACATCTCGTCGCCATCGAGGGGCTGAGCTACGCCCAGGCGGCCGAGGTCAGTGGCGTGCCGCTGGGAACGTTGATGTCACGCATCGGCCGGGCCCGGGCGGCACTGCGCGAGATGGAGGAGGCCGCGCCGGTCGGCAGGAACCATCTCAGGATCGTCAAAGGTGAGCGATGAATGCGATGCTCGATCCCGTGACCGACGCCGATCTCGACGCCTATGTCGACGACCAGATGGAGGTGGCCCGCCGCATCGAGGTGGAGGCGTTCCTGTCCACCCAGCCGGAGGTCGCGGCGCGCGTGATGTCCGACCTTCGGACGCGCGACGAGTTGCGCGTGGCGCTCGCCGGCAAGGGCATGGCGCGGCCGGCGACCGCCGAGGCGGCACGACGGTTGGAGCGCGGACTGACCAGGGACCGCATCTTTTCCGTGCTGCAGCGGGCGGCGGCGGCGGCCATCCTGGTCGCGGCCGGCTGGCTGGCGAACGGCATCTTCGGACCCGTCGCGGTGACCAAGGTTGTCGCTTCCACGCAGCCGCCGGCCTATGTCGAGGAGGCGGTGAGGGCGCACCGGACGACGCTGATGCGCGAGGCGATGACCTCCCAGCGTGAAGCGCCGGACTACAATCCCGGCGAAATCCGTGCCGCGACCGCGATCGTCATGCCGTCGCTGCCAGGCGACTGGAAGGTTCGCGACGTGCAGATCTATCCGTCGCGCTTCGGCCCGAGCGTCGAGATGGCGCTCGAGACCAAGGATCTCGGCCTGGTCTCACTGTTCGCGATCAGGCCCGGAACCTTCGACGTGGTGAAGCCGGCCGTCGCGCCCTCGGGCGATATTTCCTCGGCCTATTTCCAGATCGGCGAGGTCGCCTACGCCGTGGTCGCGCGCAGCGATGCGCGCGACCTCGACCGGGCCGCCGAAACGCTGGCCCGCACGCTTTACTGAGACCAACCAAGGAGACCGATGATGAATACCCCCAATCTGGGATATCGCGCGGGCAGCGGCGCCCGAGCCGGCGCCCTCTACGACGAGGGCCTGCGCCAGCACATGCTGCGCGTCTACAACTATATGGGCCTTGGCCTCGTCGTCACCGGCGCCATCGCCTTCGCCGTGGCCTCGACGCCGGCGCTCTACGTGCCGATCTTCTCCAGCCCGTTGAAATGGGTGGTGATGCTGGCGCCGCTCGCCTTCGTGCTGTTGTTCTCGTTCCGCATGCAGACCATGTCGGCGGCCAGCGCGCAGGCGATGTTCTGGGCCTTCTGCGCCGTCATGGGCCTGTCGCTGGCTTCGGTGTTCCTGGTCTTCACCGGCACCAGCATCGCGCGCACCTTCTTCATCGCCGCCAGCATGTTCGGCGCGACAAGCCTTTACGGCTATACGACAAAGCGCGACCTGACGCAGTTCTCGTCGTTCCTGATCATGGGCCTGATCGGCGTGGTGATCGCCAGCCTCGTCAACCTGTTCCTCGGCTCGACCGCGCTGCAGTTCGCCATCTCGGTGATCGGCATCGCCGTGTTCATCGGGCTCACCGCCTGGGACACGCAGACAATCAAGGAGCAGTACGCCGAGAATTTCGACGCGGAATCGCGGCAGAAGCTCGCCGTCTTCGGCGCCTTCTCGCTCTATCTGAACTTCGTCAACATCTTCCAGCTGCTGCTGAACTTCACTGGCGAACGCGAATAACCCAGTCAGGCATCGGACCTGGCCGAGGCATCTCGGCCGGGTCCATTCCCCAACTCACCCTCGACCGCTCCGCCGCAAGCCCTCCAAACAGGAAGCGCTGCAGATAGAGGAAGCCGATGCCAGCCGGCACGACCGCGAGCACGGACGCCGCTGTCAGAGCCCCCCAATCGGTCTGATGCGAGCCCTTGAAGATCATGATGCCCGGCGTCAGCGTGCGGGGCGCATCGTCATTGATCAGCACATTGCCGAACATGAACTTGTCCAGGCGGCGATGAAGGCGCGCACCGACCGCGATCGTCGGGCCATTGGCCGTTCCCACCCGGCACTCCGGCCACTATGGTCGGCCGACCATCACACGAAACCAACCTTTCGGGACGTCTCATGCAACTCGGCTTTATCGGCACAGGCGCGCTCACCGCCGCAATCGTCACCGGGCTCAGGTCCCTCGCGGAAAATACCGCTGCAATCGTGCTTTCGCCGCGCAACGAAGAAATCGCGACGAGCCTTGCTTCCCGCCACCCGGATGTTCGCATTGCCAGCGACAACCAGGCCGTCCTCGACGATTGCGATACCGTCATGCTCGCGGTCAGGCCGCAGATTGCCCATGAAGTGCTCAGCGAATTGCGGTTTCGGCCCGACCATCGCCTCATCAGCCTGATCGCCACATTGTCTCTCGACGATATAAGGGCTTTGACCGCGCCCGCCGGACACCTGACGAAAGCGCTTCCCATGCCGATGATCGCGCACCGGCTGGGCGCGACGATCATCTATCCGTCCGATCCAGGCGCTGCGGCATTGTTCGGCAGGCTGGGCAAGGTGATCGAGGTCGATAATTCCCGAGAATTCGACGCCTTGAGCGTCGCGACCGCGACCTATGCCAGCTATTTCAAATACCTCGAGACCATCCACACCTGGCTGACGAGCCACGGCGTCGGGGAGGGGACGGCGCGCGACTATGTCGCCTCGCTTTTCAAGGCGCTGGGGACCGCGCCCGAGACCTCGCCGGATGCGGATTTCATGCATCTGGCACAGGACTACGCGACGCGTGGCGGCATCAACGAACAGGTCCTGCACGAGCTCGCCGCGCGCAACGTGTTCGGTGCACTCGCCGAAAGCCTGGACAGCATCCATCGGCGCATCACAGGTGACACGCACTGAACGGAAACGATCGGCGCCCACCTTGGGCATTCGAAATCGAAGTCGAGCCGGGCGCTGCCTCCGCTCTTGAGTTCACGCGAAGTCTTGCTAGCCTGCCAGCCTCGCCAAGCCAGCCGTGAGGACGCATGGAACAGGACAGCCTGACACTGCACGGTGACGGCATCTGGGCGACCATTGTCGGACAGGGGGCCGAACTTGTCTCCTTGCGCAATGCCGAAGGCATTGAGTTCCTGTGGCAAGCCGGTCCCGCCTGGCGTCGTCATTCGCCGGTTCTGTTTCCGATCGTCGGCCGGCTGAGAGGCGACCGGTTGCGTCACCGCGGCCAAAACTATCCGATGACGCAGCATGGCTTTGCCCGCGACAGGCGCTTTGCCTGGGCGGAGCAGGGGCCTTCCTCCTGCACGCTAGTCCTGACTGACGATGCCGAAAGCCGCGCACGCTACCCATTCGCCTTTCGCCTGGCGATACGTTACAGCCTCGGTCCTGACCGCCTGCGCGTGACCTTCGAGGTCACCAACACGGGCGATGAGGTGCTGCCTGCTTCGATCGGCGCGCATCCGGCCTTCAACTGGCCGCTGCTGCCGGAATTGCCCAAGCAAGCCTATCGGCTCACGTTTGCCGAGAACGAACCTGCGCCGATCCGCCGCCTGAAAGATGGCCTGCTGCTGCCGACGGCCCGACCCACTCCGATCGAGGGTAAGACCCTTGCGCTTTCCGAACGGCTCTTCGACGACGACGCCGTCATCCTCGATCAACCTGCCAGCACAAGTGTCCGCTTTGCCGCCGAACGGGGGCCAGCGATCGAAATGTCCTGGCGGGGTTTCAATGAATTGGGCATCTGGTCCAAGCCGGGCGGCGCCCCATTCCTGTGCATCGAGCCCTGGCATGGCCTTGCAAGCCCGTCCGATTTCGACGGCGAATTTGTCGACAAGCCTGGCGTGATGCTGATCGAGCCGGGTGCCCAACGAGTTCTGGGTTATCAGGTCGGCTTGCCCCAGGAGCTTAGGCAATACCGCGCCAAGACGGATCGCATGCGGCTTTCAAACCTGACGGACGACGGTGCCGATCACAAATGACCAGAAGACGGGCGGCGGTGAGAGCCGACAGACCGTCGATGTTGGCGGGGGAATAGAATGGTGAGACTCACGGTGCTTCTGGAGAAATGACGCTGCCAATATTCTCGTCACGAGCAGGGCTTCTTTTCGGTCTGTGCGCTACGCCTGTCGCTCTGCTGTTGGCGCTCTTTTCTGCCGGAGCCGGGCATGGCGACTACGTGCTGGCGCGGCTTCTCTATCCGATGCCGATGTTGCGACGCTATTGACCAACAACACCATCACCAGCGTGTCCGTGGTGCTGGCTGTGGCACAGTTTCCCGCTTACGGAGCATTCGCTGATCCGGGCGGCCGTATCAGGTGGCTGTCGCTTGGCATCCTGCACACTGTTGTGATTGCAGCTGCCTTTAGTGGGCTTCTCGACTATTTCTGAGGACCGCGGTCGCGTGCAAAGGCACCGGTGATTGCCTCATCCACTGTCATTGCAAGATTGCGATGCGACGATTTCAGCAGATTAGAATTGCGACGGAAGCACCCGATCGGGCGTCAGCTGGTCCGGGCGCAGCCTGATCGGGGGCGTTCCAGTTAAGCTCCCCGGCTTTAGCTTTCTCACTCTTGAGCGCCCGAATGGGGCTTCACGTCAACGTAGCGCCGATGATGAGACTTTGGCTTGTGTATCAATCGAAATCGAAGACTTCACCGAAAGCGGCCCCACCCTGCTCTTCAGCAACATGCCAGCCCAACCACGTGGGCTCGTCGATCAAGTTTCGACTGCTCAGAGCCTTAAATAGATCTCGTGCTAGTTGTTCCGGCTTGGAAACGAATTCAGTATTGGACACGAAGCAATCAAGCCGCTGGTGCGGAAAGAAGCCTTCGGCTGGTATTCTAGCATTCGTCATGAAGAACCGTGCGACAGGCGTCGACAAGGAGCCGCCACTCGCATTCCTTTCGATGTGGAATATTCTACCGGATTTGAGATCCCCGTTTGCGGACCACTCAACATAGAAATTTGATGACAGGTCTAGGTCGCTCATTCATAAACTCCCGCGTCGGCGCAGTTTTGCGGACGATTAGCGCGAACAGATCCCGGCCGCCAAGGCTTGGCAACACAAAATAGTCATTCCGCCGCAAGCATCCGCTCGAAGGCCTCTATCTTGGCCAGTGCCTTCTCACGCTTGGCTATCACCTTGGGGTCATTCATAAAGTCGGCTCTGCGCCCTGGTTTGTGCTTCTGATAGCCGTTGCTGACCGCGCCATCAGGAATGCCAAACATATGGTTGTCCTGTCCGGTGCGCCGCGGAGCATGTCTACTGCGATGGACTTCCCGTTCATCCTGCCTGTCGGCGATCCACGTCAAAACCTCATCCAGGCGTTTTTGCTCGACGATCTCACAGCGATTAACAGCCGGCAGGGCGATGCCATCGTGCACGATCTCGAGCCGTCCATCCGGATAGTCGCAAACAAGAACTTTCGAACCAGCCGCGCTCTTTGCGAACTCAGTCGGCTCCAAGATGAAAAGCACCTTGTCGTAGCGCAGCGTAAGAGCTTGGGACAGTTTACGGACCTCCTTATGGCACATGGCAGCGTCGAGATCCTCGTGTTCGGCGAGCGGCCGATGAAGCTCGGCTGATCCCGAGAATCTCAGCGGCGTGAACGACGCTCAGACGCCGATCGCGAACCCGTTGCAATGCTTCGAGGCGGCTCAGTTCCTTATCGGACATGGTGATGAGAAAACGCATGGCAACGCGCTACTCCAAAGACGCCTGGCCTGTTGGTCCTTAGGCGTGGGTTGAAGTGAGTTGCGTTGCTGTGTTTTGTCCCTGACGTTAACGGTTGATCGAGAGCAGGGCTAGAGGCAATGTCGCGTCTCTAACTTGCCCATGTGTCGCATCTCTATATAGCCGCTATATCCATAAGTCGCATAAGATAGATTATGGAACTTCAATGCATTGACAAATGCGAACCGAAACAAGGACTTGGCGTTGCCTTGCCTGCCTAGAGAGGCTCGGCAGACCGCCTCGGATTGTCGGGATTGGCAACGGCGCCAAGCAGCAGCTTCGTATATGGATGCGCCGGTCCGGCGATCACCTCCTTGGTCAGGCCGCGTTCGACGATCGTGCCGTTTTGCATGACGCATATGTCGTCGGCAATATAATGCGCCGTGGCAAGATCATGCGTTATGCGCTGGCGGTCGGCGGCCCCTATCTGGCGCCCGCCGAGACGGGCCGGCATGAAGGCGAACGCTGGCTCGCCGATAATGTCTGCGACGGCGCTATCGAGGCGATCGAACGACTTCGCACCTCCACCGACCAGGAACTGGTGCGAAAGGCAGGGGCATGGTTGGCCGTCGCCAAGTCCGTCCTTGCTTTCGGCTCCGGCGGGAGTTCTTCGATGGCTGCGGTCGAGATGCAGAACCGCCTGTTCCGTCTCGGCATCCAGGTCACCTCGCATATCGATGGCCAGATGCAGCGCATGACGGCCGCTGCGGGCGACCATCAGACGGTGCTTGTGGTCTTTTCAATATCGGGTGCCGTGCGGTCGCAAAAGGATGCCGTCTGGGTCGCTCGCCAATACGGCGCCAAGACCATCGCCATCACCGCGCCTGGGTCGGAACTCGCCCGCGGTGCCGATCTCGTCATACCGTTCAACGTTCAGGAGGACGGTGGTCTCTACCGCCCTTCCTCCTCGCGCTTTGCACTACTGGCCGTCGTCGACATGCTGGCCATCGCAACGGCCGAAGCGATCGGCCCCCGCAGCCTGGAGATCTTGCGCCGCATAAAACAGAATCTCAACGTCCTGCAATTTGACGATCCGCGATTGCCGATCGGAGATTGAACCGAGACCGGCACGGATCCCCACAATTGACACGCGATCGATGCAGCCCGCTTGAGAAACGGTGTCGATCAGGCTGAATGATAAGCGGTCTCTATCACCATGCCATCATATGCCGGCACGATATGATCCGGCGTCTCGGCCATCACCTTGGCATAGTCGAGCGGCACATGCATGTGCGTCAGCACGGCGTTTTTCGGCGCCAATCTGTCGATCCAGCCGAGCGCCTGGCCGAGCGACAGATGGCTCGGATGGGTGTTGTACTGCAGCGCGTCGATCACCAGCATATCGAGATCGCGCAGCCGCTCGGCGGTGGCGTCGGGGAAGTCGCTGATGTCAGGGCAATAGGCGAGCCCGCCGGCGCGGAAGCCAAGCGAGATGATGTCGCCATGGATTTGCGGCAGCGGCTCGAGGGTGAGGGGCCCCCCCTCGCCTTCGATCACCACCGGCCTGGCGTGGTCGATGAGATGCGGCCTGACGATCGGCGGGTACGAGCTGCCCGGCGGCGTCTCGAAACAATAGCTGAACGCCTCACGCAGGCGCCGCATCGTCGGCTGGTCGGCGTGGATGTCAATCAAGTGGCGCTGTTCCAGCACATAGCCGCGCAGGTCATCGATACCGTGGATATGGTCGGCATGCGGATGCGTGTAGACGACCGCGTCGATGCGTTTGACGGACGCCAGAAGCATCTGCTCGCGGAAATCCGGCCCGGTGTCGATGACGACCGTTGTGCGGCCACCGTTCGCCGCGACCCGCTCGACCAGCGCGGCCGCGCGCATGCGCCGGTTCCTGGGATTGGCGGGATCGCAATCGCCCCAGTCGCCGGTGATGCGCGGCGTGCCGGGCGACGAGCCGCAGCCGAGGATGGTGAGGCGCAGCCGGTCGCTCATGCCTCAGGCGCCCGGCACGCCGCGCATC
>NZ_RZOI01000690.1:0-3181 GCF_004022645.1 Mesorhizobium sp. M4A.F.Ca.ET.020.02.1.1
TTTGCGAGCGACGAAACCGATATCCTGACGGTCGCTGGCTCGCTCGCGGTTTCCGCGGGCAACGCCGGCGTTGGCGCCGGTGTCAATGTGTCGACGCTGACGAAGAGAACGACTGCATCAATCGAGGCGGGCGCCGACATTGACGTCGACGGCAACGTGACGGTCGAAGCAACCGGCAACGAGGACATCGGCTCGTTCTCGGTGGCTGCGGGCGCGTCGAGCGGCGCGGGCGTCACGCTGACGGCCGACGTCTTCGTGCTGGACCTGAAGACCCGCGCCTTCATCGGGTCGGATCCGCTGGCGCCAATCGGCGGCCTGACGGATGTGCGGGCACGCGGCAGCGTGCTCGTCCAGGCACTCGACGAGACCGAGATGGACCTGATCGTTGGCGGCGTGGCGATTGGCGGCAGCGCCGGTGTCGGCGTCGCGGCCGGCGTTGCGGTTGTCGACAAGGTGACGGATGCCTTCATCGGCGCGGGTGCACGCGTCACCGGCGAGGGCCACGGCACGGTCGCGGCGAGAACCGGCCGCTACGACGTCTCCTACGCGGGCAGCCAGGCGATGTCGAGCTTCGAGCCGCAGGGCGGCAACAAGCCGACCGCGAGCAGCCTGGAGGCTGGTACGCCGTCAGGCCTCACCCAGTTCAAGGACCTCGACCAGGAGGGCGGCGACGACGTCCAGCAGGATCCGGGGCTGACTCAGAACCGGATTGCGAACGCGGCGGTCGACACCGGCTTCCGCGGCGTGGCTGTCTCGGCCTCGGCGAAGGATGATATCGAAACTTTTGCAATTTCCGTCGGCGGCGGTGGTTCGGTCGGCGTGGCAGTTGGTGCCGCCGTCAACATCGTCGATACCAAGACAAAGGCGTTCATCGGAGCCGATGCACAGATCAACCAGGACATGGCCGGCGCCGGAAATGCTGGACAGTCCGTGCTGGTTGCGGCGGCGAGCGACTTCAGCCATGTCGGCGTCGGGGCCGGTGCGGCCTTCGGCGGTTCGGGCGCGGGCGCGCCAGGCGTCGACGTATCGGTCATCAAGGTCGATACTTTCGCGACGATCAACGACGGCGCGGACGTGAAGGCGAACAACGACGTCGCCGTGATCTCCACGTCCAAGGAAAAGGTCATCGTCGTCTCCGCCGGCCTTGCCTTCAGTGGCACGGTCAGCCTGGCGGGCGGCGTCTCGGTGCTGTCGTTCGACACCGAGACCTATGCCCGCGTCGGCGCCAACGCGACGATTGTCGCCGGCGGCGACGTCGCCGTCATGGCCAAGGACGATTCCGAGGTGGTGGTGGTCGCGGGTGCGGTCGCCATCGGCCTGTCGGGCGGCGGCGCCGCCGGATCGGTCGCGGTCGTCACCGTCGACAAGCTTACTGAAGCGACGATCGGCGACAATGCAAGCATCGACGCCTCCGGCAACGGCGCCGGCATCGGCGGCGTGCTTACTGGCACGATCGTCGGCGGCGGCGATCCGAGCGGCTTCGGCACGGCCGAGGCGCATGGCGTCATTGTGCAGGCCGAATCGTCGGAAGAGGTCACCAACGTGACAGTCGCCGGCGCCGGTGGCCTTTATGTCGGCTTGGCTGGCTCCGTCACTGTGACGCTGCTCAATTCGGACACCAAGGCGCTGATCGGGGTCGGCGCCGACATCAACCAGGGCGCGGCAAATTACGTCGCCCATCCGGGCACGGTCGCGGGCGCGCAGGGCGTCTATGTCAACGCTGCGAACGAGGTCCGGGTCACGTCCTTTGCGGGCGCTCTCGGCGCCGGTTTCATCGGCCTGGCCGGTGGCATCGACTTCGGTAGCATCAAGAACGACACGGTTGCCGCGATCAACGCCGACGCCATGGTGCGGGCGCGCGGCGACGTGTCGGTCAACGCGGTTGCAATCAAGGTTCTGCGTGGGTTCGCCTTCAGCGGCGGCATCGGCGTCGGCGGGCTCGGCGCGTCCGTGTCGGTCTGGTCGGTCGGCGAGGAATTCAGCGACTCCTATCAGGACAACCAAGGTGGCAGCGGCAACGCGACGAAGGACGACGGAAGCCCCAAGACCGCCAATGACGAGGCCGGCGGCCAGGCCGACGACGGTGTCGAAGGCGTCACCGGGGAATTGAGCCGCTTCGGCAGCAGCGCCAACAGCAATACGGCCGACTCGCGGGTCAAGGCCGGCGTTGAAGGCGCCCGCGACAAGGTCGGCGCCAACGCGCTGACCTCCAGCGCCCTGACTAACAAGCTAACGGCCGCCGTCACCGACGAGCGCGGCACCACCGCGTCCGTCGAAGGCGGCGCCACGGTCGAGGCCGGTCACGACATCGTCGTGAACGCGCGTGAACAGATGGAAGTCGACATGTTGGTCGGCAGCCTGGGCGCCGGTCTTGTTGGCCTGGGCGCCTCGATTTCCGTCGTCAATGTGTCGGGGCAGGTGCGAGCGAAGGCCGGTGGAAGCCTGAAGGCTGGCAATGCCATCCGAGTCGAAGGCCATTTCGGCCAGGATGTCGATGTCACAACCGTCGCCTTGCAGGCCGGCTTCGTCGGCCTCGGCGCATCGGTCGCGGTGGTCAACGATACCAGCCGCATTCAGGCCGGCTTGCTCGACAACACAGTGGTCAACGACGCGGCCAGCCTTACGGTCTCGGCGACCAGCAACCAGACGTTCGACGTGCTGACGACCGGCATACAGGCCGGCGCGGTGGCCGTCGGCGCGTCCTACAGCGACGTCACCATCGGCGATGACGACGACAACACCAAGGAAGTCCTGGCCACGATCGGCGCGGGCAGTCAGATCGGGCAGACCGACACCGTCGGAGCCATCACCGTCCATGCGGACTCGACGATCAACGCGGATTCCGACACCTTCGCGCTTGCCGCGGGGCTCGGCGCGCTCACCTTCAATTTCGCTTTCGTCGATGTTCAGCCGAACGTAGAGGCATCGATTGGCGGCGGCGCCAACATCAATGCGACGGGCCTCCTCACGGTCGAGGCGTGGACGCTGCACGATGCGACCGGCGACGTGTTCGCGCTTTCGGTCGGCGCGCTGGCGGCCGGCACCAGCCTGGCGACGGTCAATGTCGTCCCGACGGTGGCCGCATCGATCGGCGGCAATTCGACGATTCACGCCGGCGGCATCGTCATGCTGTCGTCACACAATTACGAGGGCGAGACGGCGACCGACCGCGGGGCGAAGG
>NZ_RZOI01000691.1:0-3178 GCF_004022645.1 Mesorhizobium sp. M4A.F.Ca.ET.020.02.1.1
TACCCAGTCTGACTGATGGCCGAAATGAGTAGCTTCGCTGTTCAGCGCCCCAAGCGATGCAGGAAACTCAAGATTCTTTAGCCGACCGTTACTTCGGCGGGCCAGTGCGCTCTATCCTCTTTAAGTCGAATACCATCATCTTCCGCTTGAGGCTGCGAAGTGTGGCACGGTATAGTACGTGTATGGGATTGAGACTGCTTCGCAACAAGAACCAACAACAGGCCAAGGCAGGCAACAGGAGCCATATTGACATACGGAACCGCCGATCCGGGCGATGAAGGTGCCGGACCCAAGAGCACCCTCGCCAGCACGGTCTATCATCAGCTTCGGGACGATCTCCTGCGCGGTGTGCTGGAGACCGAAAGCAAGCTTCGGGTCGAATGGGTGGTTTCGCGATATGGTGCCGGCGCTTCGCCCGTGCGCGAGGCTCTCAACCGTCTCGCCTCCGAAGGTCTGCTTGGCCGCCACGACCAGCGCGGCTTCTTCCTCATGCCGGTCAGCGCCGAGGAGCTGGAGGAACTGACGCGCACCCGCTGCTGGCTTGAGGAGCGCGCGCTGCGCGAATCGATCGAACACCGCACCGGCGAGTGGGAGGAGCAGCTGGTGCTGGCCCTGCACCGCCTGGCGCGCGCCCAGCGCCGCATGCCGGAGGATCCCTCGTCGAACAATCCCGACTGGGAGAAGCTGCATCGGGCCTTCCATCGCGCGCTGATTGCGGGCTGCCGGTCACACTGGCTGGTCGGTTTCTGCGACCAACTTTCCGACCAGGCTTCCCGCTACCGGCTGATGTCGCAGCACGGCCTGGGAGACGAGCGCGACGATCTTGCCGAGCACCGCCAGATCGCCGAACGCACGCTCGATGGCGACGCCGATGGCGCGGTCGAGGCCCTGCTCAACCATTACCGGCTGACGGCGGCCAGGTGCATGGCGCGCTTCAGCCGGGACGATGATCCGAAGGTGAGTGCCGCCAAGGCGCACCGCGGGCGCAAATAGCTGCTCGTTCAGCCTCAAATCTGATATTCGCTCTGACCGAAACGATGCGAATTCAGGATTCGCCGCGCCATTCGCGGGAGCAACAATGAGCAATCACCTGTTCGACGCTTTTCGCGCCCGCGTCACGGCGCCGCAGCGGCTGCTTATGCGGACGGATGATGGGCGATCTCTCACCTATGGCGACATGCTGGCGCGATCGGCGCAGCTGGCGCATGCGCTGGTGCAATCCGGCGTGGCGCCGGGCGACCGCGTCGCCGTGCAGGTCGAGAAGAGCCCGGAAGCGGTGCTGCTCTACCTCGCTTGCCTGCGCGCCGGCGCCGTCTTCCTGCCGCTCAACACCGCCTACACGCCGCCGGAACTCCGCTATTTCTTTGGCGATGCCGAACCACGGCTGGTGGTCTGCGACCCGGCAAGGGCGGCCGATATCGCCCCGCTGGCGCAAGCGTCCGGCGCGGCGCTGGCGACGCTTGGCCAGCACGGCGACGGTTCGCTGCCGGAAAGCGCTTCCGGATATCAGGCGGATTTCAACGACGTGGCGCGCGGACCGGACGACCTTGCCGCGATCCTCTACACATCGGGCACGACCGGCCGCTCGAAGGGCGCCATGCTCAGCCACGAGAACCTTGCGTCGAACGCACATGTGCTGGTCGAGTACTGGCGCTTCACGTCCGATGACGTCCTAATCCATGCGCTGCCGATCTTCCACACGCATGGCCTCTTCGTGGCCACCAACGTCATCCTGATGGCCGGCGCCTCGATGCTGTTCGAAGCAAAATTCGACCCGGCCCGCATCATCGCGCTGCTGCCGCGCGCCACGGCATTGATGGGCGTGCCGACCTTTTATGTCAGGCTTCTGCAGCAGGAGGGCCTGGACGCCCAGGCGGCCAAGAACATCCGCCTGTTCATTTCCGGGTCTGCGCCGTTGCTGGCCGAGACGCATGCCGCCTGGCGCGAGCGCACCGGCCACGCCATCCTCGAGCGCTACGGCATGACCGAGACCAATATGAACACGTCCAACCCCTATGATGGCGAGCGGCGCGCCGGCACGGTCGGCTTTCCTTTGCCGGGTGTTTCGCTGCGCATCGCCGATCCAGACGGCAGCGGGTCGCTTGCTCAGGGCAAGGTCGGCATAATCGAGGTGAAGGGCCCGAACGTCTTTGCCGGCTACTGGCGGATGCCGGAAAAGACTACGGCCGAATTCCGTCCCGACGGCTTCTTCATCACCGGCGATCTCGGCCTCATCGACCGGGACGGCTATGTGCATATCGTCGGGCGCGGCAAGGACCTGATCATTTCCGGCGGCTACAACATCTACCCCAAGGAGATCGAAGGCGAGATCGATGCGCTTGCCGGCGTTAGCGAAAGCGCGGTGATCGGCGTCGCTCATCCGGACTTCGGCGAGGGTGTCACCGCGGTCGTGGTGCGCAAGCCGGGCTCGGCCATCGGCGCGGCCGACGTCCTTGACGCCATTGCGGGCCGGCTCGCCCGATACAAACATCCGAAGCAGGTGATCTTCGTCGACGAGTTGCCCCGCAACACCATGGGCAAGGTGCAGAAGAACGTTTTGCGCGAGACCTACAAGGATCTCTACGCAGCGGTTCGAGCCGGCTAATAGCTTCGTCATCCTAGGGCGAAGCAAGGTGCGAAGCGACGCGGCGTAGACCCTAGGATCCATGCCGAGACGCCAAGGCGTTGCAACGTTTACAGAATTCTGCACCGTTACACTTTACGTCACAGGTCACGGCATGGATCCTCGGGTCAAGCCCGAGGATGACGATGCGCGAAGGGCTCCGGCCAATTGCGAACGTTGGTTTCCCAATTGCGGTGGGATCGATGGCCTACGCCCCGAACACCTTCTTCCCGCCGATCCAGACGCCTTGGACATCCAGATCGTCCGACAGTGCCACGATGTCGGCGGCGGTGCCGTTGGCGAAGCGGCCGAGCCGGTGCGCCTGGCCGACCGCCTCGGCCGGATAGAGCGAAGCCATGCGCAGTGCCTCGCCAAGCTCAAGCCCGACGCCGCGGTGCATGAAGCGCACGGCCGAGATCATGTCGAGATCGGCCCCGGCCAGCGTGCCGTCGGCCAGTCTGAGGCTGCCGTCCTTGCGGTAGATGGTGCGGCCGTTCAGCGTGAACGATGTCATGTCGGTGCCGATCGTCGCCATGGCGTCGGTGACCAGCACGA
>NZ_RZOI01000692.1:0-3178 GCF_004022645.1 Mesorhizobium sp. M4A.F.Ca.ET.020.02.1.1
ATCCGATATGGCCGCGGCCAAAGGGAAAGTCGGCGATCCTGTCCGCTATCGAGGCGACAGCGACGACGTTGGCGACGCACAGCATGCCGAGCGCGAGGCCGCTTCCCGTTAACAGCCTCGCCCCGACCCGACGGTTGCCGTGCCGGACGCAAACTGATGGTCGCGCCGCGGCCATCAGCGGTTTCCCCGGCCATTGAAATTGCCGTTGAAGGCCCCAACGTTGCCGTTGCCGTTGAAGGAGCCGCCGTTGAAGTTGCCGTTGAAGGCGCCGACGTTGCCGGTGCCGTCATACTCGCCGGTGTTGCCGTTGCCGTTGAAGGCGCCGACATTGTGATTTCCGCTGGTCGACGATGTGTTGGCGTTGCCGTTGAAGGCGCCGACGTTGCCGGTGCCGCTATTGAAGGCGCCGACGTTGCCGGTGCCGCTGTTCTTGTAACCGACATTGCCGCCCGCGAACCCGAGCGGATTCATGCCGCGGACATCTGAACCGATGGACTGGCCGTAGTGGCCGATGCTTTGCTGGACGCGTGACATGCTGAAGGCCTGGGCGCCTGTCGTGCGGTTGTCGGCGGCCTTCGCGGCGGTCGCGCTTAGCAGGCCAAGGCATAGTGCCGATACGACGCTCGGTTTCATGTGCGAACTCCTTCCGTACCCCACTGCCTCAAAAGGACTGGGATCGCCGGCGATCTGTCGCGACAGCCTCGCGCGGGGGACGGGCGCGTGGCCCGGCGATCCCAGAAGCTTCAGCGCCTTTCGACGCTACTGGTTGGCGTTGCCGTTACCGTTGCCGTTGCCCATGCCCCAGTTGCCGTTGCCGTTGACATTGCCATTGCCGATGCCCCAGTTCCCGTTGCCATTCAGGTTGCCGTTGCCGAGGCCGAAATTGCCGTTGCCGTTGCCGTTGCCGTTGGCGGCGCCGGCATTGAGGTTGCCGTTGTAGTTGCCGTTGAAGGCGCCCGCATTGGCATTGCCGTTGCCATTGCCGTTGCCGAAGCCGAAATTGCCATTGCCGTTGAAGTTGCCGTTGAAGGCGCCGGTATTGGCGTTGCCGTTGCCGTTGCCGTTGCCGACGCCAACGTTGCCGTTGCCATTGCCGTTGCCGCTACCGATCGACAATGCGGACGCCGAACCTGTCAGAGCCGACAGGACCGCCGCGGCCAGAATGATCTTCCTCATGACGTTCTCCTTGGTTTGCGTTGAACTTCCCGACCGCAACAAAGATGGCCGAGACGACGCAAGAAGAATGCGCGCAGAAAAGGCGCCTCGACATTCGGGCTGATCGGCATGTTCTGTCAGTTTTTCAGCCGATGTCCTTGTCGGGAAAAGCCGGTGGAATCGGGAAAAAACTGACAGGCATAAGGGCGTATGCCGGCGTATATTGCGCTGAGAGGCAGAAATTCGGGGCCTCTTCTCACAGCCCGGTGAACAGCAAGTCCTCTAGACACCGGCAAGAGAACAGAAGGGGCGATGCGGACTGGTATCGACACACGCGAGAACGACACTTCGAAGCCGCGGCGCCAGGGATTGGCGCGGCGCTTGATTGCCGTGCAGGAAGAACAGTGCCGGCGCCTGTCGCGCGAGCTTCACGACGATCTCGGCCAGCTGCTGGCCAGTGTCGCGCTCGAACTGCACGGCATCCGCGCAGGATCCCTGGAACAGGGCGAGCGTCTCACGCGGGCTGTCATGCTGGTCGATCAACTGAGCGCCAGGGTTCACGCCGCCGCCTGGAGCCTGCGGCCCGCCGACCTGGATCACCTGGGGCTTCGCGCCTCCGTCGAGGATCTCGCCGCCATGCTATGTGCCCAACTCGAAATCCCTTGCGACATGGACCTCGAAGCACTTTCGTGCCCACTCGCCCCCGAAGTGTCCCTGACCCTATACCGTATCGCGCAAGAGGCGCTTACCAACATCGGCAAGCACGCTCAGCCGCGCCGCGCGAGTGTGACGGCACATATTGGCGACCGCCGGCTGCGCCTTACGATCGAAGACGATGGCTGCGGGTTCGATGCCGATGCCACGCCCGGCTCCCGCGCCCTGGGGCTTGCGGGAATGAGAGAGCGCCTCGCGCTGGTCGGAGGCGAGCTGTCGATTGAAACCGCCAGGGGCAAGGGGACCACCCTCTATGCCGATGTGCCCTTGACGGACTGAGGGCTTCCCTGGACCGCGAGGCGCGCACGATTGTCTACGGCAATGTGATCCGCACCAGACATTTGTCCGCATGCGATTCTGAACGAAAAACCTCGGCAGCAGCTCGAGGTTCGCGATGGGCTACGTGAAGCGCGCCACATCCGAGACCTTTAGCTGCGGCTTACAATCGGCGCGAGGGTTCGACGAGATGTACGACCCACTGCTCCCGCTCAGGGTCTGCAGGGATAGACGCGCTCCTCCCGTCAGCCGGGACGAGCCGTCATTCGAACCATCAAGGGCAAGGGACCTCTCCACGTGATGTACCTTTGGCGGACTGATGGAGGTTAAAGGTGTCGCGTAGGCGGATATTTGTGGTCGATGACCACCCTATCGTCCTGTCGGGTATCGGGGCGATGATCGATGGTCAGAAGGATATGACGATCGTCGGACTGGCAGCGAACGCGGCCGAGGCCCTCGAAACCATCGGCAAGGCTGAGCCCGACGTTGCGGTCATCGATATCTCGCTCCCCGGCATCAATGGGGTCATGCTTATCGAGCGCCTCCTCGAACGGTTCCCCGACCTCAAGTGCATCGCACTGACGGCGCACGAAGATCCCGGCTGCCTGCGCCAAGTGCTCGCCGCCGGCGGCCGGGGGTTCGTGGTCAAACGGTCGACGACCACCGACCTGCTGCAAGCCATCAGATGCGTGCTGGCCGGCGACAATTACGTCGACCCGGCGCTGGCCGCGCGAATGCTCAGCCCGCGCAACTGCGCGCAGGGCGATGCGGGAAATCTGAGCGAGCGGGAACGGTCCGTGATCCAGCTGGTTGCACTCGGCTACAGCAACAAGGAGATATCCTCGCGGCTCAATCTAAGCATAAAGACCATCGAGACCTACAGAACCAGGGCAACCGACAAGCTCGAACTCCACTCCCGGGCGGCGATAGTGCGCTTCGCGCACTCGGTCGGATGGCTGGCCGAACTGCAATAGCAAAAGCGCCACGCACAGCGAGAAAACGGGCAGCGGGGATCGCCCCTCTAGTACTGACA
>NZ_RZOI01000693.1:0-3174 GCF_004022645.1 Mesorhizobium sp. M4A.F.Ca.ET.020.02.1.1
GGCCAGATCGTGGACGATGTCGGGGTGGGTTTCGTCGAGCCGGCCGTCGGCTGCCCTCAGATAGGCCTTTTCGGTGATGGTCAGCGTGACGATGCGGGTGCGCGGGTCGATAAGCGCCGCCAGCACCGCGCCTGGGTCCTCGGGCGCCACCAGCATCGACTGGATCGAGCCGATGACGCGCAGGCTCTCGCCGCCGCTGTCGCGGATCGCCAGCGCGTAGAGCCCGTCCTGTGGCGCCAGCGCATCGCGCGTGTCGGCGCTGCGCAGCGAGACGCCGACAATGCCCCAGTCACGCTCTCCCGCCGCCAGGCAGTCGTCGACATAGGCGGCCTGATGGGCGCGGTGGAAGGCGCCGACGCCGAGATGGACAATGCCCGGCGCGATGTCGTCCCGATCATAGGCTGGAACCGAAACCTGATTTGGCAAGGACCGCAGCGTCCCATCGGAGAGGCGGCCGTGGGTCATGGCACCAAACACGCTGAGAGGTTTCGGCGGAGCGGCATTTTGATGTCCCGTGCGATGGATCCGATGCGGGGTATCATCTGTTCCCCGCTGCCGCAAGCAGGCTCAGGAACGCCGTTCGCGTTGACATCACTCCTGTCCGACCATACCGGTACTCCCTCCTGGAGGAGCCGTTATGTCCACGATCGCGCTGACCGATCCGGATCTGCTGTTCCCGTCGGAAGCGAATGCGCGCTCGCTGGGCCGCGCGCCATATGCCGGCGTGGAAAAGCTGCCGTCAGCCCGCACGGCCTTACCGATCGGCTCTAGAATGTGTTGTGCCTTCCTGGCGCGACTCGTCGCCGAGCACCGGCTGTGCGAGGTCGAGGCGCATGAGTTGGCAGGCGAACTTGCCTATGCGCTCGCCAAGAAGGCCTATCGGGTTGGGCGCGATCACGAAGGCACGGCGCCATCGATGACAGACAGGTGTTGGACATCATGAGCAGGACAGAGCCCGACCTTTCCGCCTTCAGCCTTGCCGGCAAACGCGTCCTGGTCACCGGCGCCAACACCGGCATCGGCCAGGGTATCGCGGTGTCGGTCGCGCGTGCCGGCGGCGCGGTGATCGGCGTCGGCCGCTCGGCGATGGATGAGACCGCCGAAAGGATAGAGGCGGCCGGCGGGAGCATCGAGGCGGTGCGCTGCGACCTTGCCGACTCGACCGCCGCGCAGGCGATGCTCGATCGGGTCTGGCGCGACAGCGGACCGCTCGACGGCCTGGTCAACAATGCAGGTATCATAAGGCGAGCCGATGCGGTCGAGTTGACCGAGGCCGACTGGGACGACGTCATCGACGTCAATCTGAAGACGGTGTTCATGCTCAGCCAAGGCTTTGCCCGGCATGTGCTTGCCGAACCCGGACGGCGCGGCAAGATCGTCAACATCGCTTCGGTGCTGAGCTTCCAGGGCGGCATCCGCGTCGCCTCCTACACGGCCTCGAAGCACGGCGTGCTCGGCATCACCCGGTTGCTCGCCTGCGAGTGGGCGCAGAAGGGCATCAACGTCAACGCCATCGCGCCGGGCTATATCGAGACCAACAATACCGAGGCGCTGCGCGCCGATCCCGATCGCCGCGCCTCGATCATGGCGCGCATCCCGGCCGGCCGCTGGGGCCGGCCGGAAGACATTGGCGACGCGGCCGTGTTCCTGCTGGCGCCGGCGTCCGACTATATGCATGGCGCCGTGGTGCCGGTGGATGGCGGCTGGCTGGCGCGCTGAGAGAGGCGAGATGACCGTGACGAAGATATTCTCGCATGCCGGCGAGGCTGCATGGACGCCGACGCCGGACGGCAACCGCCGGCGCGTGCTCCTCCACACGGACGAGCTGATGATGGTCGAGTTCGGCTTCGACAAGGGTGGCGTCGGCGCGCTGCATTCGCATCCGCATGTGCAGGCGAGCTACGTCGCCGAAGGCCGCTTCGAGGTGACCGTCGACGGCCGGACCGAAGTTCTGGAAGCCGGCGGCAGCTTCATCGTTCCGTCCAATATGCCGCACGGCGTCAGGGCGCTGGAGGCCGGGCGCCTGGTCGACAGCTTCACGCCGCACCGAGCCGATTTCCTCGGCTGATTTTTCTGACCGTAATCTAGCGCGGCAAGGCGTGGTCGCGTCGGCTCGCGGCGAGCAAGCGATGGGTGGCTTCGATAATCGCCTCGGCCGGCGTATCGGAGACTTTCGCCGATCGCCCGCGCCTAGGCGCGGTGACCACCTCGACGGTGTTCGACAGCGGCCGCCAACGTTCCATGTTAGCGCCATTGTTGATGATCACCGCCGGGGTCATGACGGTGGCGAACAGATGCCCCAGACCGCCTTCCATGCCGACATAGGCGGCCGCCATTTCGCCGAGCGCAAGCAGCAGGTCGCTGAATGCTTCGGCATCGAGCCCAAGCTCCGGGCCGACCAGTTGAAGACGGGGTTCCTTCGCGGCAAGGGTCTGCGGGCTCGGTCCGCTGCCCGGGGTGACCAGATAGAGCACCCGGCAGCCGGCATCGATGAGGTTGCCGGCGACGGCGGCGACCTGAGCGTCGCTCATGAACTTGTTGCCCTTGGCGTTGCCGCCAAGAAGGATGAGCGGACGCTGGTCCGCGCCGCGCAACTGACGCGCCATGGCGCGGGCAGCCTTCGGAACGTCCAGCCTGTGGTCGAATGGCAGATGCCTGCCGGCCAGCCGCTCCACCAGCCGATGGTAGCGCCAGGCATTGTGTTCGGGACGCAGCGTCCATCTGACGCCCGCACGCCAGGACAGCATATAGCCGGCAAAATTGGGCTCGTAGCGAACGCCGCGGCCGATGAGCTGCAATCCGGTCACCAGCAGGCCGGGCACGCCGGTGCGGAAATCGACGAGCGTCGTTTGCCCGCCGCGCGGCTTGAACTCGGCGAGGACAGCCGAAAGCGGCGTCACCGCCCTGAAATCGTCGATGAGGGAAGCGACGTGCTTCCGCAAGACACCGGTGAGCGAGGAGTTGCCCATTGTGCCATAGACGATGTGGCTCTGCGGGAAGGCCGTTCTTGCGGCCCGCAGTGCCGGCAGCCTCAGCAATCCGTCGCCGAGGGCATCGTTGCGGGCGTAGAAGATCAGCAGCGGTGCGGTCGAACCCATGCCAGTGCGGAATCCGTGACTCAGGGCGGAAATGGGTGGCCCCGATCGAGGCGCGCTCTGGTCCGGCCGCTGATAC
>NZ_RZOI01000694.1:0-3171 GCF_004022645.1 Mesorhizobium sp. M4A.F.Ca.ET.020.02.1.1
TCTCAGGCCCGCTGCTCGACCGCATCGACCTCAGGATCGAGGTGCCGGCGGTCTCCGCCAGCGACCTGATCCGGCCCGACAAGGCCGAGGCCAGCGCTTCGGTGGCGCAGCGCGTGGCGCGCGCCCGCGCGATCCAGCGCGAGCGGCTCGAACGGCTTGGCGCCGCCAGCGCCACGACCAACGCGCATTGCCCGCCCGCGATCATCGAGGCGATCGCAAGGCCGGATAGCGCGGGCCTGACGCTGCTGAAGGACGCCAGCGAGAAGCTCGCCTTTTCGGCGCGGGCCTATCACCGAGTGCTGAAAGTGGCGCGCACGCTGGCCGACCTCGACGCCAGCGAGACCGTTGGGCGCATCCATCTCGCCGAGGCGATTTCCTACCGGATGAGCGCGGAGCGCATGGCGCAGGCCGCGTAGAGCCGCCGGATGCCGCGCGTAGGCAAAACATATAGGCTAGTGCCGAAGTGAACCTTTTGGAGGGATGACGGGCATGTTCAGGAAGGGGATTGCCGTAACCGCCGCCGCGGCCTTGCTGCTGGGCAGTGTCCTGCACGCTTCGGCCGCAGGTCAAGGAGGACCTGGCGCACGGAACCAAGTCGCAAAATAAGGCACTCGAAACCATAAGGTCAAACAGGGCGCACGAAAGCCTGCCGTGAAGCCAGGCCGGAAGAGCAGGAAGCCCGCTGCATCTCAGCTTGCGGTGCCCAACAGCAACAACGGCAACGTTGCGGTGGGCGGGCCCTATGTCGGTTTGAAATACATCGGAAACGTTCCATGACGGGCCGCTGCCGTTCAGGCGATCAGCCAGCGGCTACCGCGCCTTCAGCTCCAGCCGCCGTCTATGCAGCACCGGCTCCGTATATCCGTTCGGCTGGACTGTGCCCTTGAACACCAGGTCGCAGGCGGCCTGGAACGCGATGGAATTGTCGAAGTCGGCCGCCATCGGCCGGTAGAGCGGGTCGCCGACATTCTGCAGGGCGACGATCGCCGCCATGCGCTGCAGCGAATCCCGCACCTGAATTTCCGAGCACACCTTGTGGCGCAGCCAGTTGGCGATGTGCTGCGAAGAGATGCGCAGCGTGGCGCGGTCCTCCATCAGGCCGACGTCGTTGATGTCCGGCACTTTCGAGCAGCCGACGCCCTGGTCGATCCAGCGCACGACATAGCCCAGAATGCCTTGCGAATTGTTGTCGAGCTCGCGCTGGATCTCGTCGGGCGTCCAATTCGGCCGCACCGCCACCGGAACCGAGAGGATATCGTCGAGCCTGGCCTTCGGCCGGCTCTTCAGCGCCGCCTGCACGGCATGCACGTCGACCTTGTGATAATGCGTGGCATGCAATGTCGCCGCCGTCGGCGACGGCACCCAGGCGGTGTTGGCGCCTGCTTTCGGATGGGCGATCTTCTGTTCCAGCATCGCCGCCATCAGGTCGGGCATCGCCCACATGCCCTTGCCGATCTGGGCATGGCCGGCAAGCCCGCACTCCAGTCCGGTGTCGACATTCCAGGCCTCGTAGGCAGAAATCCACGCGGCTTGCTTCATGTCGCCCTTGCGGATCATCGGGCCGGCTTCCATCGAGGTGTGGATCTCGTCGCCGGTGCGGTCGAGGAAGCCGGTGTTGATGAACACGACGCGCTCGCGCGCAGCGCGGATCGCCTCCTTGAGGTTGACGGTGGTGCGCCGCTCCTCGTCCATGATGCCCATCTTGATGGTGTTTTTGGCCATGCCGAGCAGGGCCTCGACGCGGTCGAAGATCTCGACGGCGTAGGCGACTTCCTCCGGCCCGTGCATCTTCGGCTTCACCACATACATTGAGCCGGCGCGGGAATTGGCGCGGCGGCCGTTCGGCCCGACATCGTGCAGCGCGATCAGCGCGGTGATCGCGGCGTCCATGATGCCTTCCGGCACCTCATTGCCGTCGCGGTCGAGAATGGCCGGGTTGGTCATCAGGTGGCCGACGTTCCTGACCAGCATCAGCGAGCGGCCGGGCAGCGTCAGCGCGCCGCCGGAGGGCGCGGTGTAGGTGCGGTCGGGGTTGAGCTTGCGCACGAAGCTCTTGCCGCCCTTGCTGATCTCTTCGGCGAGATCGCCCTTCATCAGGCCGAGCCAGTTGCGGTAGACCACGACCTTGTCCTCGGCATCGACCGCGGCGACCGAATCCTCGCAGTCCTGGATGGTGGTCAGCGCCGATTCCAGGATGACATCGGCGATCCCCGCCGGATCGGTGCGGCCGATCTGGTTGGCGCGGTCGATGCGGATCTCGATATGCAGGCCGTTCCTGACCAGCAGCACGGCTTGCGGGTTGGCGGCATCGCCGCGATAGCCGGCGAATTGCCTGGGATCGGCAAGTGTCGTGACACCGGCGCCCTCGCCCAGCCGCAGCATGCCGTTGACAAACGAAAGCCCGTTGACCCCGGCCCATTTGCCAGAGGTCAGCGGCACCGACTGGTCAAGGAAATCCTTGGCCCAGGCGATGACCTTGGCGCCGCGCGCCGGGTTAAAACCCTTGCCCTTCTCGGCGCCGCCGGTCTCGGGAATGGCGTCGGTGCCGTAGAGCGCGTCGTAGAGCGAACCCCAGCGGGCGTTCGCCGCATTCAGCGCATAGCGCGCATTCATCACCGGCACGACCAGCTGCGGCCCGGCGACGACGGCGATCTCGGGATCGACATTGTCGGTCGAGACGCTGAAGGCCGGCCCTTCCGGCACCAGATAGCCGATCTCCTCCAGAAAGGCCCTGTAGGTGCTCATGTCGAGCGGCGCGCCGTTTTGGCGGTACCAGGCGTCGAGTTTTTCCTGCATGGCGTCGCGCTTGGCGAGCAGCGCCCGGTTCTTCGGCGCGAGGTCGTGGACAATGGCGGAAAAGCCGTTCCAGAATTTTTCCGCGTCAATGCCGGTGCCGGGTGCTGCCTCGGCCGCCACGAAGTCGTGCAGCTCGCGGGCGATCTGCAACCCGGCGGTCTCGATGCGGTCGGTCATCAGGGCTTCTCCAGATGAAAGGCTTTGCGGCCTTTGGCATGTCAGGGGTGAAGGGTCAATTCAGCTTAGGGTGAAGGCGGGGAGAATTGCCGTCGGCGAGGCTGCTGATCTCCCCCCTCGAGGGGGAGATGGCCGGCAGGCCAGAGGGGGTTGGTGCGACTGGACGCGACGCTCTTGCTGCAACCGAAGCGTTAGCGC
>NZ_RZOI01000695.1:0-3168 GCF_004022645.1 Mesorhizobium sp. M4A.F.Ca.ET.020.02.1.1
GCCGCCATGAGCGAATGCGAGCGCCGCGACATCGGCCTCACCGCCTTCGACGTCGAGAACGCGCTGACGCTGCCGGTCGACCGTGACCCGACCGAGGTGCTTGCGAAGGTCGTGGACGACCGCCGCCATCGCCGTGAATTCTGAGCGCGATACTCCGGGGCCGGCCGCCGGCGTTCCAGTCAGTCCGGCAGGCCGGCCTCGCGCAGGCCGGCGGCGATGCGTTCAGTCGTGCCCGCGTCGAAGGGCGAGGCGTCGCCGACCCTGGCAACGGTGAGGCCCGGGTAGGTTTCCATCAGCCTGCGGCAAGCGTGCCGTGCCTCGTCCTTGCGACCGGCATGAACCAGCGCCGTAACCAGCAGGCGCAGTCCCCACCAGGTGCCCGGCTGCTGGCTAAGGCCGCGCTGCGTCAGCGCCACCGCCTCATCGTAGCGCGCGGCGACGAAATGCGCGGCGCCGATGCCGATCTCGGCCATGTAGCCCATCGGATCGCGCGGGCTCAGCCGTTCGAAATGCTCGAACTTCTCGATCGCCGCCTCGGGCCGCTCGCGATAGACGTCCAGCCAGGCGCTGCGCAGCCAGGCCCAGGCGGAATTCGGATCGAGCGCGCGCGCCCGCGCCAGATGCATGTCGGCGACATCGTAGTCGCGGGCAAAGGAATGCGCCGCGCCGAGCACCGCAAGCACCATCGGGTCGTCGCCGGAGAGCGCCGCCCCCTTCTGCGCCAGGCGCAGGCCCTCCTCCCGTGAAGCGGCCGGCGTTTCGGTCCAGCGGTAGCCCGCGCGCTGCAGATGGCACCAGGCGAGCAGCGAAAGCGCCAGCGGATAATCCGGCTCGATCGCGATCGCGCGATCAAGCAGCGTGCCGGCCTCCTCGTTCTGCGCCCGCTCGAGCGACCAGGTAAGCGGAAAGGCGCGCAGCACGTAGTCGTAGGCGGCGAGGCTTTCCGGCCGCTTGCGCCGTGAACGCTCGATCTCGGCCGACAGGATCGACGGCTGGATGGCGCCGACGACACTCTCCGCAAGCCGGTCCTGCAGGTCGAACACGTCGGCCATGGTGCCGTCGTAACGGTCGGCCCAGATCGTCTTGCCGGAAGCGGAGTCGATGAGCTGTCCGGTGAGGCGGATGTGGTCGGCGGCCTTGCGGACGCTGCCGGTCAGCACGTAGCGCACGCCGAGTTCGGCTCCGGCCCGTTTCACGCCGTCGGCCTGTCCTTTGTAGGCGAAGCTCGAATTGCGGGCGATGACGAACAGCCAGCGCATGCGCGACAGCGCCGTGGTGATCTCGTCGACCATGCCGTCGGCAAAATAGTCCTGCGCCGGGTCGCCGCTGAGGTTCTCGAAGGGCAGCACCGCGATCGACGGCCTGTCGTCGGCCGTCCCCTCCCCGGTCGCGGTGGCGACCCGATCCTCGAGGCGGCGCACGCGCTCTTCGTCGATCACATAGCCGCGCCGCAGCACGGTGCGGATCAAGCCATCGGCCTCGGCGCCGAGCGCCTTGCGGATGTCCTTCATGCATTGGGTGAGCGAATCGTCGGAAACGGCGATGTTCGGCCAGACCGCATTGACCAGCTCGTCCTTGCCGATGACGCGGCCGGCATTCTCCAGCAGGTAGACGAGCAGCGAGAGCGACTTGGCGCGCAGGTCGACGTCGTGCCCGCCCCTCTGCAGCCTGCCCCTGTGCAGATCGAGCCTGTGGCCGGAGAATTCGAACGTCGTCATGTCGCCCCTCGAGGAGACGTCAACCAATTCGATCCGCGCGATGGCTAGGAGTCTGTCACGGCCCTCGCATGCTCGAAGACATCACGCCCGCCCGAAGACATCAAGGCTTTCGCCCGCTGAAGATGGCGTGGCCGGCGAACAGCCAGGCGCAGTCGACTTCGATGAAGCCCGCCTTCGCAAGCCAGGAAAGCTGCTCGGCGAGCGAGGAGGGCTTGTCGATCGGCTCGCCGTCCGGGTTGCGGAAATAGTTCCAGCCCAGGCGGTTGAACTCGGCGAAGGCGGCGAGATCGCCGTCGATCGCCAGCGCCCGGGCGCGCACCGCCTCGTCCCATTGCCGCGCGGCGATGTCGAGCCCGCCTGCGCTCGGCGGGCGCACAATGTCGGCCACCACCAGCACGCCGCCGGGCTTGAGCGCCGCCGCCAGATCGGCAAACAGGTCCTGCTTCTGCCAGCCGTCGAGATGATGGATGGCGAGCGAGGAGACGACCGCATGCGGCGGCTCGGCAAAGCGCCGCCAGCCGCTCTGCGCCAGCTCGAACGCGGCAGTGGCCAGGCGCCCGGCATGGTCGCGGCAGGTGGCCTGCGTCTGCTCCAGCATTTGCGCCGAGCCGTCGAGCGCCAGGACATGGCAGTCGGCAAAGCGCTCCAGCAGCGCGCGGCTGAGCAGCCCCTCGCCGGAGCACAGCTCGACCAGCAGGCCACCCGGCGCGGGTTGCGGAATGAGGTCAGCGATGATCCCGATCTGGCGCTCGCGGTCCGGCACGAAATAACGCCCGTTGTGCAGAAAGCCGCGAGAATGGTTCTCGTCCCAATGTGCCGTGCCTTGCGCCTGCGCCATGATCGCATCCATCCCTTTTTCGCCCAGCGTGAACCGGACCCGACCGGTTGTCGTGAGGCGCGGCTGAAATTCGGCTGAGATTGGCGTGACGAAGGCGCCCGAAGCGCAGCGGCGGCGATACGCAATACCCAAGGCGAGGCGGCAAGCCATGCGAGCCGCCCGGCCGTCGCGCCCCCGCGCTTCGGTCGCTGTGCATCGTCTTGCCCTGGCGCGCTATGAAGCAATTCACACAGGCGCACCGGCAAAATCGCCGCCGGTCCAAATACACCCAAAAAAAGTCAGGTTGATAATGCTGGGCCGAAAAAGTCCAGCCGGCGAAAGGCAAGCCGATTCAAGCGCATAGGCGGGAGCCGTCGCATCGGCAACCGGAGCGGTCGAAAAGCCCGGAAAACCGGCTTTTGCTGGCCTTCAGGGGCAGCAAGGACGTGATCGCGCGGGTCTGCGGCGATGGTCCGCGAGGGTCAAAAACGGGCATTCGGACACCTCGGGAAGCGACGTTGACAGCGCGCACCGCCAATGGATATTCGCAACCACTGGTCACGCCATAACCGGGGGCTGTTGGGGACGGACGGGGTTTCAGCAGCTTGGCGGGGGCGCCGGACGGGCTGGTAC
>NZ_RZOI01000696.1:0-3163 GCF_004022645.1 Mesorhizobium sp. M4A.F.Ca.ET.020.02.1.1
TTCCCAAGGCGGGCCTCGCCGCCACCTCGTTGCTCATCGCGCTGGTTTTCCTCGGGCGCGGCATTGCCGGCTTCACGCCATGGTGGCGCCGTCTGGCGCCCGAACAGCCTTTCGCGCGGCTCGACGTCAGCTACTATTCGCCGCTCTGCCTGCTGATCGGGGCAGGCTTCGCAATCCTCGCCATCACGGAGTTTTCCGCATGACCCAGGCCAACGGTCCCCTTCGCATCGGCATCGGCGGTCCCGTCGGTTCCGGCAAGACGACGCTCACCGAAAAGCTCTGCAAGGCGCTGCGCGACGACTTCTCCATCGCCGTCGTCACCAACGACATCTACACCAGGGAAGACGCCATGATGCTGGCCCGGCTGCAGGCGCTGCCGGAGGAGCGCATCGTCGGCGTCGAGACGGGGGGGTGCCCACACACCGCTATCCGCGAGGACGCCTCGATCAATCTGCAGGCGATCGCCGAACTGAACCGCAAATTTCCGGACCTCGACATCATCTTCATCGAGTCCGGCGGCGACAATCTCGCGGCCACCTTTTCACCGGACCTTGCTGATCTCACCCTCTATGTCATCTCGGTCTGCCAGGGCGAGGAGATCCCGAGAAAGGGCGGGCCGGCCATCACCCGCTCCGATTTCCTGATCATCAACAAGAGCGATCTGGCGCCCTATGTGAACGTCAACCTCGACGTGATGGAAAGCGACGCCGCCCGTATGCGCGGCAAGCGGCCGTTCGGCTTCACCGACCTGTCGCGCGGCAAGGGCTTGCGGGAGGTGATCGACTTCATCGTCGAGCATGGCGGGTTGCAATCGGCGCGCCCGGCCGCCTGAACGGTGTTTGCGCCAGCACTTTCCCGTTGCTGGCCGCCATTGGGCGCGGCATTGTCACCAAAACCGGAGGATTTTCGATGAGCATCGCCCGCCTGCAGAAGGAACCGCTGAGCAATCTGCCCTTCTATGAGGAGCGCGTCGACCTCGCCTGCGCCTTCCGCTGGACGGCGCGGCTCAACATGCATGAGGCGGTGGCCAACCATTTCTCGCTGGCCGTCAACGAGGACGGCACCAAATTCCTGATGAACCCCAACCAGGTGCATTTCTCGCGCATCAGGCGAGCGACCTGCTGCTGATCGACGCCAACGATCCCGATACGCTTTCCGGCCCCAATGCGCCCGATCCGACGGCCTGGGGCCTGCACGGCGCCATCCATCGCAACGTGCCGCACGCGCGCTGCGTCATGCATGTGCACTCGATTCACGCCACCGTGCTCGCCTCGCTGGCCGACTCGACCCTGCCGCCGATCGACCAGAACTCGGCCACCTTCTTCAACCGCCATGTCGTCGACGCCAACTATGGCGGGCTGGCCTTCGAGGAGGAGGGCGAGCGCTGCTCGCAGCTTCTGACCGATCCCAAGGTGAAGGTCATGGTCATGGGCAATCACGGCGTGCTGGTCATCGGCGACACTGTCGCCGACACCTTCAACCGCATGTTCTATTTCGAGCGCGCCGCCGAGACCTACATCAAGGCGCTGTGGACCGGCCGTCCGCTGCGCACCCTGTCTGACGCCATCGCCGAGAAGACCGCGGCTGAAGCCAACGACTATCCCGGCCAGGCCGAACGCCATCTCGCCGAGCTGAAGGCGATCCTCGACGAGCAGGAACCGGTCTACCGGAACTGAGCCGCCATTCTCCCTTCTCCCCGTTCACGGGGACAAGCGCCGGCAGGCGGATGAAGGGCGGTGCCGATGTTTGCGAGTTCGCTTAGAGCCCTAATTGCGTCCGCAATTCATCAGCGCTGTTGATCACCACGGCCCCCGGCGGCCCAGCCATCGGCGCTTCCGGCCAGAACATCGTCCGCATGCCCGCCGCAAGGCCGGCCATGGCGCCGGTCAGGCTGTCGTCGACCGCGACGGATTGCGCCGGATCGACCTCGGCCAGATGAGCGGCGCGCAGGAACGGCTCGGGATACGGCTTGCCTTCGCGCACGTCGTTGCGGCTGATCGTCTTCATGCCGGGGTAGATCAGGCCGACGGCACGCAGATTGGCATCGACGATCAGCCGGTCGGAATTGGAGACAACCGCCTGCTGCACGCCGCGTTCGCGCAATTCGTTGAAGATCTCGATCGCGCCCGGACGCGGCTTCAGCGTCTCGGCCAGCGGCAGATAGTGATCGTATTTGCGCACGATCCAGTCGTCGAAGGGCAGGTCGAGCCCGAATTCGTCGCGCAGCATTTCGTAGACCGGCCAGGCGGCGACGCCCAGCACACGCTCGTGCAGATTGATCGGCGGCGCGATGCCGACGCTGCGCAGCGCCGCCACCAGGGCCGCCTCGTGCAACGGCTCGCTGTCGACCAGCGTCCCGTCCATATCCCAGAAAACCGCTTTCGGCGTCATGCAAGGCTCCTTTGCCGATCCCCATAATCGGTTTGCGTGCCGAGATAAACCGTCAAGCAGGCCTTCCTTTGCCGCCGTCCCCATTCCAGGTCGCATCGGGAGTGCAGGCAATTGCCCTGTCGATAGGCAATTGCGCGTTGGCACATTCCCTGTAAGCTAGTGGTACCCGCGCCCTGTTGGGCGGGTTTGGGAGGCAGAAGTGAATTCGCGGCAGGACAGCGGCAGCAACCGGTTGGACGACGCGGCGCGCGCCGGCTGGCTGTATTATGTTGCCGGCAACACGCAGGACCAGATCGCCTTGACGCTTGGCATTTCCCGCCAGACGGCGCAGCGGCTGGTGTCGCTGGCGGTCTCGGAAGGGCTGATCAAGGTGCGTGTCGACCACCCGATCGCCAATTGCCTCGACCTCGCGGCGCGGCTCAAATCGCGCTTCGCGCTCGATCTGGTCGAAGTGGTGCCGAGCGATCCCACCTCGTCCTCGACGACGATCGGCGTCGCCGAGGCGGCGGCGGCGGAAATCGAGCGGCGGCTGCGTTCCCCGGAACCCCTGGTCATGGCGATCGGCACCGGGCGCACGCTGAAGGCGGCGATCGAGCAGCTGCCGCCGATGGAATGCCCGCAGCACAAGGTGGTGTCGCTAACTGGCAACATCTCGCCGGATGGCTCGGCCGCCTTCTACAACGTCATCTTTACCATGGCCGATCGAGTCAAGGCACGCTCCTTCCCGATGCCGCTGCCGGTCATCGCCTCCTCGCCGGAAGAGCGGACATGC
>NZ_RZOI01000697.1:0-3151 GCF_004022645.1 Mesorhizobium sp. M4A.F.Ca.ET.020.02.1.1
GCCTAATCTGTACCCCAACTCGTTTTCAAAGGTATGAGGTGGAGAACTAACCCCTCTTTCCCTCGCAGGCGCCCGCTCTGTCGTCTGCGTCGCCGCTACCGCCCCACGGTTGCGGCCCTCGCCATTGCAGCAGTTCTGCAGGCGAGCAGATTGGCTCGATAGCTTCGGCTATCGGGCCTTCTTTTTTACAACCATCCACACGGGAAATTGCAATTTCCCGCTCTATTTAAGGACAATAAACATGCCTTCTACCAAGCAGGCCTGCGATGCATTGGTGCGTCGCGTCGGCTATGACCCCGGCCGCACCAAAGAGGTCGCTCGCGCGCTCACCGAAGCCGACATGCTTCCGTCCGGTTCGCCTGGCGTTTCGCCACAACTTACTCCGCAGGACGTTGCGACGCTCATGCTTGGCGTTGCGCTCGACGTGCCGCTTCGTGCGGTGGCCGACACCGTGAGCGAGTACCGCGCGCTTCGGCGTGAAGGCGTACCTGTAGGCGCCCCGGCAAGCATCAGCGTCACCGCTGGCGAGGCGCTCGATATCATCGCCGAGATCGCCGCTACGGGCTCGCTGGACGCGAGGGCGTTGGTTGCGAAAACCATCATTGCCGTGGTGTCGAACTGGCAGGAGATCGCCCTGACCGACACGATCGACGTCCGCCGCTTTAGCGCCGGTGAGCCAGGTAGGTGGCAGGCTTACGGCCACCGCAAGTCGGTCGAAATCAATGGCGGCGCCTTCGCGACCGTCATCGCCGAACTGTTTTCAGGAGAACGCTAGTGCCCATCTTCAACAAACCAAAGAAGGTCAAGCCCGACGCCAGGCCGGCTAAGGTTGCGCCGCCCAAACTAAGTTTTGTGGCACTGACAGCGCGCGAAGCGCTTCCGGCGCTGGGCGAGGACGAAGACAGGCGTGAAGCCATTTTCAGGGACCGCGCAGCCCACGTCGCCGAGCGGAAGGCATTGCAGGCCGCGATTGAGGCAGACAAGACTATCGACATTACGCCCGAGGTCGCAGCACTGATCGGTGAGAAGCCGTCAGCGAAGGCACAAAAGCGGCTGCGGGTGGCCGAGTTGCGCCGCCTGGAAGCGATCGCCGGTCAAGCTATCGAACTGATTGAAAAGCGCATTGCTGCAGCCCGTCCAGCAGCCGAGCGTGCCATTTGTGCCGCGGCCCGCCCGGAAGCCGAGAGACGCGTGGCTGCGTTGGTTGAGGTGCTGCGCGCCGTTGACGTCGCGCATGTCGAACTAAATGACATGTTCCTCGCCATTGAGGCCGAGGGAGCGTCGACAGACGGGCTCGGGCAAATCCGGCCGCATTTCTTGGGATCCGTTCAGGATCCGCAGCGGCGCATCGCGGCGTACCTCAAGGAACTGAAAGGGGCTGGCTACGATGTCTGAACACCGCGAAATCGAGCGCGCCAGCAGCGACGGTCGCCGCGGGCCGGCAAGGCGCATGATCAAACTGCCGGGCGAGAAACGGCACGCAAATCGCAGCGGAGCAGCCAAGGACATCGCACGCCAAATCACTCTTGATAAGCTCGACAAGAAGATCAAGGCGCTGAAAGATGGCTGAACCTTTTATCTCTGGTTACGCCATCCAATGGCAGCAGCCCGCTAACATCGGCGGGCTTTTTATTGAGCGGTTTGCCAGAGGTGCATTCGACAAGTCTATCCGAGAGAGCGGCGATTCAGTTGTCGCCTGCTGGGCGCATGACATGTCTCGCCCGCTCGGGCGCGTCTCCAACGGCTCACTCGAGATCAAGGCCGACAGTGTGGGCCTCTGGTATGCGCTGACGCCGAACCCCGAATCCCCGATGGGGCAGGAAGCCTTGGCCAGCGTTGGAAGCGGCCTGGTCGATGAGGTAAGCGTCTGCTTTTTCTCGGAGGAGGAGCAGTGGGACGACACGGGGGATTTGCCTCAGCGTCTGGTTACGCAGGCAGGGCTCGTGGAGCTGAGCCTCGTAATCTTTGGCGCCTACGGAAAAGCCACCTCGGCTGCCCTTACGCGCTCCGAAACCCCAATGGGCAACGCCGCGGCGGCCAGGCGCCGCCTCATCGAAAAGATGGAGCGGGACCAACGGCTGCGAGGCATCAATTAGATGCTGCTACCTGATGGTCGATGTGTATCCGGGGTCAACGTGCGGGCTGCGGTCTAGCGTGTACGCAACGACAAACAGCACTCCAACGATGAGAAATGGAGCGATCAGGATCGCCGCGCATGCCGGATTTATCTTTCTCATTGAGGTATCGTGCGCCGCTCAATTTAATCAAATCCAAAGAAACACGGTTAATCGTGCCGGCCGCAAGCGCAGCGGCATTCAACTAAAAATTCCCGACGTCATATTGCGCGATTGGATGGCTCGCCGGAGCCCTAGAGTCCCTTCAAAGGAAAATCAATGACCAAGACCAAAGAACGCGCCTCGGCGCGATCGCTCACCCACGCCTTCCTCATCGGAGCAGGACAATAAAATGGGAGGATTGCCACGTCGCCCTGGCCGCGGTAGCTGGGGCGGTTGGGAAACCCCAACCGCACCGACCGTTCCAGAAGTCCCCGAAATCCAGACCACACTACCTACGTCTGCCTACGGCCAGACTATCCCGGTTGTGTACGGCAAGTGCAGGCTTCCGGCCGCCTATATCTGGTGCGCGCCTATTCTGACCGTTACTTCGACCCACATCGAGTTCTGGGACACGGTTACGACTACCACGTCGAAGTTGACGGCCAGGCTGCGCTTTGCGCGTCCGCTGGTGCCGGATTCGACGTGGACCATGCGTAAGCTCTATGCCAACGGCAAGCTCGTCTACGACGGCAGCGTTGGCTATCGCCAGAAGGGATTGAAGTTCACTGCCTATGATGGTCGCGGCGATCAGCCTCGCGATCCGGCGATGGTCAAGGAGGAAGGCGCGGACTTCGTGTCGGCGCACCGCGGCTATCTCGATATTGTCGTGGTGGACTTCGACATCGTGGGCTACGGCGCGCCGCCTGTCTTTGAGGCGGAGTGGATTCAGGACGGCGCGACGACGCACGATTACGACACGTTCACGACCTTTGCCGGCACCCCCAATGCCCGCGATCTGATTCCGGTTTGGGATCAACAGAAGCTTTACGGCTTCGACGACACGGACATTTTCCTGTATTCGATCGGCGCGGCGA
>NZ_RZOI01000698.1:0-3150 GCF_004022645.1 Mesorhizobium sp. M4A.F.Ca.ET.020.02.1.1
ATGTGACGTTGGCGCTCGCCGCCGACATGCTGCAATCGGCCGGGCTGGCCGCGTCGAACCAGGACGGCATCCGACGCGCCACCGAGACGCTCGCCGGCGGCCGCGCGGCGGCCGTCTTCCAGCGCATGGTGGCGGCGCTTGGCGGCCCTGCCGATTTCATCGACAAGCCTGGGAAGTATTTGCCGAAGGCGCCGGTGGAGCTTGCCGTGAAGGCGCTCGAAAACGGCTTCGTCAGCGGCATCGCGACGCGTGAGATCGGGCTTGCCGTGGTCGGACTTGGCGGCGGGCGCACGCGGCCCGACGACAGGATCGATCACGCGGTCGGCATCACCAGGCTGTCGCCGGTCGGCGCGGAAGTGCATGCCGGCGAGCCGCTGGCGCTGGTCCATGCGCGCAACGACGCTGATGCCGAGGCGGCGGCGGCAGCCGTGCTTGCCTGCTACACGATCGGGGCGTCGAAACCGCCGGCGGAAAAGACCGTCATCCGGCGCGTCCTGCCGCGCTGACAGTCCGGTCCAGCGGCTCTACTGGACCAGGAGCAGCGAGCCGTTCTCGACCTGGTATTTCTGCAGCCGCTGCAGGAAGCTCATGCCGATCAGGTTGGTCTGCAGCGCCCGGTCGTCGATCACCACCGCCTGGACGTTCTCGACCGAGATCTTGCCGATCTGCAAGCGCTCGACCGTCACCACCGCGGCCTTGATGGCGCCATTGGCGGTGTTGACCTCGTGGATGAAATCCGAGGGGTTGAGCGAGATGCCGGCGCGGCGCGCCGTCGAGGTGTTGATGGCGACCAGCGTGGCGCCGGTGTCGATCAGGCCGTCAATCTGGCGGCCGTTGAGCTTGATGCCGGAGGTGAAGTGTCCGCGCGCGTCGGCGCTGACCACGACCTTGCGGCCGAGCGGCAGTGCTGTCGCCGGCTTGTCGGGAACCGAGGCAAGGTTCAGGGCGGGCTGGGGCTCGGTGACTGGCTTGGAGGCGACTGCCGGTTTCAACAGGCCGTCGAGCATGTGCGGGTTCGACTGATAAAGGATCGGGATCGATGCCGATGTTCCGGCAAAGACGCCAAGGATGAGAAGCTTGCGCAGCATGGGACCGGCCTGTTTGAAGGCCGATCCTTAATCCCGACATGGTGTTTTCGTCTATAACGTGGGCCGAAACCGCGGCTTTGCGTAAACGGGCGGTAAACGGCGCGCTACTTGGTGCCGTACATGCGGTCGCCGGCATCGCCGAGGCCGGGCATGATGTAGCCCTTGTCGTTCAACTGGCGATCGATGGAGGCGGTGAAGACGGGAACGTCGGGATGCGCCTTGGTGAAGCGCTCGATGCCCTCGGGCGCTGCCAGCAGGCACAGGAAGCGGATGTTGGTGGCGCCGCGTCCCTTCAGCTTGTCGATCGCCGCGATCGCCGAATTTGCGGTGGCGAGCATCGGATCGACGACGATCACCAGCCGGTCGGCGAGATCGCTCGGCGCCTTGAAGAAATATTCGACAGCCTCCAGTGTGTCGTGGTCGCGGTAAAGCCCGATATGGGCGACGCGCGCCGCCGGAACCAGGTCGAGCAGGCCTTCGAGCAGGCCGTTGCCGGCGCGCAGCACCGAGGCGAAGACCAGTTTCTTGCCCTCGAGCGTCGGCGCCTCCATCGTTTCGATGGGCGTCTCGATCTCGGTCGTCGTCAGCTCGAGATTGCGCGTGACCTCATAGCCCAGAAGCAGCGAGATCTCGCGCAACAGCCGCCGGAAGCCGGCTGTCGAGGTCTCCTTCTTGCGCATGATGGTCAGCTTGTGCTGGACAAGCGGGTGGTCGACGACGGTGACGCCCTGCATGGTGCTGCTCCGGTGAGTGGTGAGTGGCGAATAGTGAATAGTGAATAGTGAGTGGGTTTGCGAGTCCTGATGGTTCGATGATTGCCTTGACGCGCCGAAGCGCGCGGGCAAACCATTCACCATTCACCATTCACCATTCACCATTCACCATTCACCGGCCTTTGGCGTCCAGCCGGCCCAGCAATATTGCCTTGGTCTTCCTGTCGACGAAGGCCGCCTCGATCGCCGTCCTGGTAATGGCGGTAAGCGCCTTGTCTTTTATCCCGAAATGCTCGGTGGCGATGTCGTATTCGCGCTTCAGCGAAGTCCAGAAATAGGGCGGATCGTCGGAGTTGAGTGTCACCCTGCAGCCCGCCGCCAATAGTTCCGGAAACGGATGGTCGGCGAAGCTGTCGAACACCTTGAGCGCGATGTTGGAACCCGGGCAGCATTCTAGCACCACGCCTTCGTCGGCGATGCGCCGGACAAGGTCGGGGTTCTCGATGGCGCGCACGCCATGGCCGATGCGGGAGGGCCGGATGTGGTCGAGCGCCGCCTGGACGCTCTCCCAGCCCATCAGCTCGCCGGCGTGGATGGTGATGCCGAGTCCGGCCTCGCGCGCGATCTCGAAAGCGCGGACATAGTCCTCGAACTCGCCGATGCGCTCGTCGCCGGCGACGCCGAAGCCCGTCACCAGCGGGTGGTCGCAGCGCGCGGCGAAGCGTGCCGCCTGCTCGATCGATTCGACGCCGACATGGCGCACGCCGGTGACGATCATGCGGGCCTCGATGCCGGTCTTGGCCTTGGCGCGCGCCATGCCCTCGCCAAGCGCGTCGGTATAGGCCTTGGGCGACAGGCCGGCCTTCTTCGCATGGTCCGGTGAGGTGAAGACTTCGGAATAGATGGCGCCGTCGCGGGCGAGGCTGGTCAGGTAATGGTCGGCCAGCCGCGCATAATCCTCCTCGGTGCGGAACAGGTCGGACGAGAAATCGTAGGCTGCCAGGAAAGAGGTGAAGTCATGCCAGACGAAGGAGCCGTCCTTGATATAGGGCGCGGTGTCCTTGCCGTATTTGCGGGCCTGGCTGATGACGAGCTCGGGCGCCGCTGCCCCTTCGATGTGGCAGTGCAGTTCCGCTTTCAAAGGCATTCAATCATCCCGTCGATTCGGTCCAGGTCGATAAGCCCGCCACCTGGAAGCGCGGCCGAACACCGCGCCTTAAACAATAGCGCCCGCACCATCGATCGGCTATGGTCCCGCCGGTTTTATGACGGATCAAAATAATGTCAGTTGAGAGAACCACGGCCGCGGGCGGTATGGAAACCTCCTATGGTTTCAAGCGGGTAGGGGC
>NZ_RZOI01000699.1:0-3139 GCF_004022645.1 Mesorhizobium sp. M4A.F.Ca.ET.020.02.1.1
GTCCTCGTAGAAGATCAACTGGAACGCGGTGCAGATATCCGCGCCCGAAGCCGACATGGCGCGGGCGAAATGCTCGACCGCCTCCGGGAACAGCGCATTGTCGTCATCGGCGAACAGGACCAGTTCGCCCTGCGTGGCGCGAATGCCGGCGTTTCGGGCCGCGCCGAGGTGCTTGTGCGGCCGGCGCAGGATCTTCCACCCGCGTTGGCGGAAGCCCGGTTCCAGCGCGTCCAGCAATCGCCTGGCTTCGTCCAGGTCGCTGCCGTCGTCGACCAGCACCAGTTCCAGATTTTCGTAGGTCTGAGCCTCGACCGCCGCGATCGCCTGTTTCAGATAGGACGGCCGGTTGCGATGGGCCATGACGATCGAAACCAGCGGCGATGGTCCGGCGCCCTTGCGGGCCCGCCTGCGCGGCGGATCGCGCGTATCCAGCCAGGCCTGCCGGGTTTGGCGCAGGCGGTCGATCCGCTGGACGCGCGGCGGATCGTCGAGCGCCGCCGAGATCGCCTGCGCCAGCGCGGCGGGGTCGGGCTCGACCAGGCCTGGCTGGCCCGCCTCGGCCAGCCAGGCCTCGGCGTTCGCGCCGACATTGGTCGCAACGACCGGCAACCCCGCCTCGATGCAGGCTGCGACGGTCGCGCCGGTCGATGCGGCCCGCGCGGGAACGACCGCAAGCGCCCCGGTCCTGGCGGCACGGTCGAGCCTTGTGTTCAGGTCCGCATTCGCCAACAGGTTAAGCTTGAACGGCCATCGCTCGGCGCGCCGCACAACCAGTCCGCCGCTATGCTCGCCCATGATCCTTCCGAACGGACCAAAGGCGGTGATGCTAAGGTCCTTGGGCGCCGCCGTCGCAAGGATGTCCAGCGCATCGCACAACAGCGTCAGACCATCGCGATGCCGCCACCCGGCCAGCACGACAAGCTCGCTTGCGCTTCCCTTGCCGGTCGACGGCAGCGCGCCGGCAGGGTCTACAGCGTCCCGCAACAGCGGTATCACCGAAAACTTCCTGGCCTTCCAGCCCTTCGACACCATCCACCTGCGTAAGGCTGCCGACACGCAGATCGTCCCGTCGGCCATCTCGGCGCAATATTTCTCCATGAAGGCGACGGCAATCGCCGAGGTGCTGTCCATGAATGCCTTGTCGGCTTCATGCTCCCATTGCGCGGGAGCATGGGCGACGATGACGATGGGCGGCGCGGTGAACGCTGCTGTCTCGGCCGCGAGCAAGGTGAAGTAGGGCAGCCCGCCCTCGAGCGGCGCATAGACCAGGTCGTGGCCGGACCGTTCGAGATAGTGCAGCACGGCGGCCGACCGGCTCTCGGGCGTCGCCAGCGAGGGCAGCAACCGATCCGAGCTGTCGAGCACATGCAGCCGGACCGAGGTCGTCTCCAGCGCGTGGCGGTGCGCCGCCATCGTTTCGGAGGAGGGCTCTTGCTGGCCCGGCACCCATAGCAGGGTGACCTCGTCGCCGTCCGCGGCGAAAAGCCTGGCCAGCGCGACCATGGCCGCTTCGTCTTCGCCGCGACGGCCGATCACGCTCGTCATGACACAGACGCGGCGACGCCCGCCTTCCGGCTGCAACGGCCTTAGCTCCTTGCCACCAACGGCCATCGAAATTCCTTGTTCAGTTCCGCCGCAAGCGCCTCCGCGGCGCGATCCCTTCCGTCATGATGCCCGTGCCAGGTTTACTTTTTGGTGATCATGCTTCTGCGCTGTCGGTAAACCAAGTCCTCAAGCAGTTCCTAAAATGGCTGTGCAATCAAACGACTGTTACAACTTTAGCGACGCGGCATAAGCAATCTTTACGGCTCCTGGCTAGTCATGACGGCATATCAGGAGGCGCAAATGAAAACGACAATGATGTTTCTCGGTGCGCTCGTCGTAATGGGCGCCACGGTCTCGGCGAGCTCCGCCGACCAACTTATGCGGCCGCGCATCAACCTCGGCAGTGCCAACGTCAAGACGATCAGCGGCGACCGCGGCGGCTATGTGATCGACTATGCTATCCGTGCGCTGAAGATGCGCCGCAGCGGCACCTTCGTGCGCTTCAGCGGCGCCTGCGACTCGGCCTGCACACTCTATCTGTCGATGCCCAGGAGCAAGGTCTGCATCACGCAGCGCGCGTCGTTCGGCTTTCACCTGCCGTATGGCGCCGGCGCGCGCGGCAACCAGGTGGCCGCCAATTTCATGATGAAGAACTATCCCGGCTGGGTTCGCGGCTGGATCGCCAAGCGCGGCGGGCTGAAGGGTTCCATCGCGACGATGACCTACGCCGATGCGAGCCGCTTTCTGCCGACATGTCCTTCCGAACAGCGCGGCACGACCATCGCCAGCCTCGGTCCGACCCGACTGCGCGGCGGCTGATCCCGCGAACCAGTGTTGAAAAGCATCACGATGGCGGGCGCTGGGCAGCGCCCGCCATCGCCGATCCATGCTGCGGCGGTGCAATTGATCCAAGGGGTCGTTGGTGTATTTTCGGTGCCGTCGTCGTCTTCGCGGGCCTCGTGCGAATGCAGCCATGTCAAAAGTTCGTGCTTATCGCCTCGCCAAGGACCGGATCCCAAGCGCTCAACCGCCATCTCAATCAGTATGACGGGATGGTGATGCATGGCGAGGTCTTCAATTCGACCTTTGTCGGCCTGCGCAACGACTACCACGAGAAGATGAACCTGCCCCGTGAGGCCGTCGAGGTGCGTGACGCCGACCCCGAGCAATTCATCGCGCGGATCTTCGACGACCCGGTGGCCCGCTTTGTCGGCTTCCACCTATTTCCCGAGCAGACGCGGCCGGCCATTCTTCCGGTGCTGGAAGACGACAGCGTCAAGAAGCTCTGGCTCGTCAGGAACCCGGTCGCGTCCTTCCTTTCACTGCTTGAGGCCGAGGCGTCCGGCGTCTGGACTGTCGATGCCTCGGAGCCGCTGCCCGCTGGCGATGACCGCAAGAAAGTGCGTTTCGACATCGACCGGTTTAATTCTTACCTCAACGAACTCAACCTGTTTCGGGCCAAGATCAAATCCGTGCTGTTCGAGACCGGGCAGCCATATTTCCCGATCCACTATGGCGACATCGCCGATCCGCTGGTCGGAAATGCCATCATAGCCTATCTCGGCGGCTCCCAGCGCCTCGACCGTTTCAAGAC
>NZ_RZOI01000069.1:0-15009 GCF_004022645.1 Mesorhizobium sp. M4A.F.Ca.ET.020.02.1.1
GCCCCTATGAGCGCAATTGCCGCGCGCATTGGGCGACCCACAACGACCCGATGCCGGAGGATTTTTCCTTCCAGCTCTTCCCCGACGATCTCGACCGGCTGGAGCACTACCTTGCCGACGCCGTCGCGCGCGTGCCGATCCTCGGCACCGCCGGCCTCTCCAAGGTGATCAATGGGCCTATCCCCTACGCGCCGGACGGCAATCCGCTGATCGGCCCGATGCCCGGCGTGCCCAATGCCTTCGAGGCCTGTGTCTTCACCTTCGGCATCGCGCAAGGCGGCGGCGCCGGCAAGGTGCTGGCAGAGTGGGTCACCGAAGGCCAGACTGAATGGGACATGTGGTCCTGCGATCCGCGCCGCTTCACCAGCTTTGCCTCGGCACCCGACTATTGCGTCGCCAAGGGCATGGAGATCTACGGCAACGAATACGCCATCCAGTTCCCGCGCCACGCCTGGCCGGAGGGCCGCAACCGCAAGCTGTCGCCGCTGCACGATCGCATCAAGGCGCTCGGCGGCCAGTTCGACGCCTACAATGGCTGGGAACGCGCCACCTGGTACGCTCAGCCCGGCGACGACACGTCGGAGGAATCGACGCTGACCTTCCGCCGCGACGGGCCGTGGCAGCACCGCGTGCGCGAGGAATGCCTGGCAGTGCGCGATGCCGCCGGCATCCTCGACCTGCCCGGCTTCTCGCGCTTCAACCTCGAAGGTCCGGGCGCCGCCGACTGGCTGGCGCTGCAGGTCACCGGCCTGGTGCCGAAGCCCGGCCGCATCGGCCTCGTCTATTTCTCCGACGACAAGGGCCGAATTGTCACCGAAATGTCGGTCGTGCGCCATGGCGAGGACCAGATGACGCTGATCACCGCCGCGGTCGCGCAATGGCACGATTTCGAATGGCTGAAATCGCGCATGCCCAAGAATGCGACCTTCACCTTGACCGACCGCACCGAGGAGTATTCCACCCAGATCCTCGCCGGCCCGAACTCGCGCAAGATTCTGGGCGGGGTCTGCGCCGCCGACCTCACGCTTCCCTGGCTGACGCATCAGGAAACGACGATCGCCGGACGCTGGGCGAAGCTGGTGCGCGTCTCCTTCGCCGGCGAGCTCGGCTGGGAGATCCACACCAGGGTCGCCGACACGGCAACGGTCTTCGATGCCGTCTGGTCCGCCGGACAAAACCACGGGCTGAAGCCGTTCGGCATGTATGCGCTGGATTCGCTCCGGCTCGAAAAAGGCTACCGCGCCTGGAAGGGCGATCTTTCGACCGACTATTCGATCCTGCAGGGCGGACTGGAGCGCTTCGTAAAATGGGACAAGCCCGAGTTCCGCGGCAAGGGGGCACTGCTCAACGAAAAGCAGCAGGGCGTGAAGAAGCGCTTTGTCACTTTGGTCGTTGAGGACCCCGGCGATTGCGACGCGCCCTATATGTCGACGCTCTGGCATGACGGCAGGATCGTCGGCGAGACGACGTCGGGCGGCTGGGGTCATCGCATCGACAAATCGATCGCACTCGGCATGCTGCGCGCCGACCTCGCCGAGCCCGGCACCCCGTTGGAGATCGAGATCTTCGGCGACCGTTTCAAGGCGGTGGTGCAGAAGGACGAGCCGCTCTGGGATCCGAACAATGAAAGACTAAGGGCATGAAGTCCGTAATTCTCACTGATGGCGGCATGGGCCAGGAACTGGTCCGGCGCAGCAAATCCGAGCCGACGCCACTGTGGTCGGCCAGGGTGCTGATCGACGAACCGGATTTGGTGCGCGACCTGCATGCGGAGTTCATCCAGGCGGGCGCCCGCGTCATCACCATCAACACCTATTCCGCGACCCCGGAGCGCCTGGCGCGCGAAGGCGCTGAAGACCTGTTCAAGCAGCTTCAGGCCCGCGGCGTCGAGCTTGCCAAGCAAGCTTGCGAACAAGCCGGCGACGCAGCCGTCGCCGGCTGCCTGTCGCCTCTTTTCGGCAGCTACGCGCCGGCGCTGACCATCTCCTTCCAGGAGACACTCGATACCTACCGCCGCATCGTCGCCGCGCAGGCCGATGGCGTCGATCTCTTCCTGTGCGAGACCATGGCCTCGGCCGACGAGGCGCGCGCCGCCGTCACCGCGGCGAGCGAAAGCGGCAAACCCGTCTGGGTATCCTGGACGCTCGCCGACCATGGCGCGCCGCGCCTGCGCAGCGGGGAGGCGATCGCCGCCGCGTCGGCCGCGCTCGGTGACCTGCCGGTCGCCGCCAGGCTGGTCAATTGCTGCCGGCCGGAAGCCGTCAGCGCCGCATTGCCCGAATTGATCGCGCTTGGGGGGCCGGTCGGCGCCTATGCCAACGGCTTCACCGCGGTCGAGGCGCTGAAGCATGGCGGCACGGTCGACGTGCTGCATGCGCGCCATGATCTCGACCCGGAAGCCTATGCCGGGCAGGCCATCGGCTGGGTCGAGGCCGGCGCCCATATCGTCGGCGGCTGCTGCGAGGTCGGCCCCGCCCATATCGCTGCCCTACGCGGCCGGCTCGAGCAGGCCGGTCACAAAATCTCGGGAGTTCCGTAATGCCCAGACCCTCATCGCGCATTGCCGGCATCGTGCCCTCGGGCAAGGACGGATGGGAGGTGCATTTCTCGGCCTGGACCCGCAAGCAGGCCGGCGAGGACATCATCATGCTTTCGGTCGGCGACCACGACTTCGACACGCCTTCGGAAACCATTGAGGCCTGCGTGACTGCGGTTCGGGCCAGCAACCACCACTACACGCCCCTTCCCGGCCAGCCGCGCCTGCGCAAGGCGATGGCGGCGGCCTCGACCGCCTGCGCCGGCGTCGTGACGGAGCCCGACCAGGTCATCGCCACGCCGGGCGGACAGGCGGCGCTCTATGCCGCCGTGCAGGCCGTGCTCGACCCCGGCGATCACGCCATCGTCGTCGCGCCCTATTACGCCACCTATCCCAATACCTTCAGCGCCGCCGGCGCCGACTTCACCGTTGTCGAGACGCCGGCCGAGGACGGCTTCCAGCCACGCGCCGAGATGATCCGCGCCGCACTGCGGCCCAACACGCGCGCTATTCTGATCAACACGCCGAACAACCCGACCGGCGCGGTCTATTCGCGCGAGCGGCTGGAGGACCTGGCCAAAGTCTGCCGGGAGCATGATCTCTGGCTGCTGTCGGACGAAGTCTACTGGACGCTGGGTGGCGGCGAGCACATCTCGCCGCGTTCCCTGCCCGGCATGGCGGAGCGCACGTTGGTCATCAATTCCATGTCGAAGAGCCACGGCATGACCGGCTGGCGCATGGGCTGGCTGACCGGCCCCAGGGAAATGATCGCGCTGCTCATCAACCTCAACCTGGTGACGACCTACGGCCTGCCGGCCTTCATCTCGATCGCCTGCGCCGAAGCGCTCGAAAACGGCTACGGCGTCAAGGCGATTGCCGAGCGTTACGCCGCGCGGCGCACGCTGTTCCTCGAAGCGATCCGCGGCATGAACGACGTCACCGTGCGCGGCTCCGAGGGCGGCATGTATGTCATGCTCGACATTTCGGCGATCGAGCCTGACGACGAGAAGTTCGCCTGGGCGCTGCTCGACAAGGAACGGGTCGGCGTCATGCCGGGTTCGAGCTTCGGCGAGGCCGCCGCCGGCCACATCCGCGTCAGCCTGTGCCAGCCCGAGCCCATCCTCAAGGAGGCAGCGCTTCGCCTGCGCCGCTTCGCTTCCGCCTACCGCCGCGAGGCCGCATGAGCAAAAGCATTCCCGGCAAAGCCATTCCCAACAAGGCAAGGGCCGTCATCATCGGCGGCGGCGTCTCCGGCTGCTCGGTCGCCTATCACCTGGCCAAGCTGGGGTGGACCGACATCGTGCTGCTCGAACGCAAGCAGCTCACCTGCGGCACGACCTGGCATGCAGCGGGTCTGATCGGCCAGTTGCGCGCCTCGCAGAACATGACGCGGTTGGCGAAATATTCGGCCGACCTCTACGTCAAGCTCGAGGCCGAGACCGATGTCGGCACCGGCATGCGCCAGGTCGGCTCGATCACCGTCGCACTGACCGAGGAGCGCAAGCACGAAATCTACCGGCAGGCGTCTCTCGCCCGGGCGTTCAATGTCGACGTGCGCGAGATTTCGCCCCGCGAAGTCAAGGAGACGTACCCGCATCTCAATGTGTCCGACGTGGTCGGCGCCGTGCACCTGCCGCTCGACGGCCAATGCGATCCGGCCAACATCGCCATGGCGCTAGCCAAGGGCGCGCGCCAGCGCGGCGCTGCCATCGTCGAGAACGTCAAGGTCACCAAGGTCCACACCAAGGACGGCCGCGTCTCCGGCGTGTCCTGGGCACAGGGCGAGGAGCAAGGCACGATCGAGACCGACATCGTCATCAACTGCGCAGGCATGTGGGCACGCGAGCTCGGCCGACAGAACGGCGTCACCATCCCGCTGCACGCCTGCGAGCATTTCTATCTCGTCACTGAGCCGATCCCAGGGCTGACCCGCCTGCCGGTGCTGCGCGTGCCGGACGAGTGCGCCTACTACAAGGAGGACGCAGGCAAGATGATGCTCGGCGCTTTCGAGCCCGTTGCAAAGCCGTGGGGCATGGACGGCATTCGCGAGGATTTCTGCTTCGACCAGCTGCCCGAGGACATGGACCATTTCGAGCCCATCCTCGAAATGGGCGTCAACCGCATGCCGATGCTCGGCACCGCCGGCATCCATACCTTCTTCAACGGCCCGGAAAGTTTCACGCCGGACGACCGCTACTATCTCGGCGAGGCGCCGGAGCTTTCCGGCTACTGGATGGCGACCGGCTACAATTCGATCGGCATCGTGTCTTCCGGCGGCGCCGGCATGGCGCTGGCGCAATGGATCAATGACGGCGAAGCTCCCTTCGATCTCTGGGAGGTCGATATCCGGCGCGCCCAGCCCTTCCAGAAGAACCGCCGCTATCTCAAGGAGCGCGTCTCCGAAACGCTCGGCCTGCTCTATGCCGACCATTTCCCCTATCGCCAGATGGCGACGTCACGGGGCGTGCGCCGCTCGCCCTTGCACGAGCATCTGAAGGCGCGCGGCGCTGTGTTCGGAGAAGTGGCGGGCTGGGAGCGCGCCAACTGGTTCGCCCGCGACGGCCAGGAGCGCGAGTACCGCTATTCGTGGAAACGGCAGAACTGGTTCGACAACCAGCGCGAGGAACATCTCGCGGTCCGCGACGGCGTCGGGCTTTTCGACATGACCTCCTTCGGCAAGATCCGTGTCGAAGGCCGCGACGCCTGCGCCTTGCTGCAAAGGCTCTGCGCCAACGACATGGACGTCGCTCCGGGCAAGATCGTCTACACGCAGATGCTCAACGCCAAGGGCGGCATCGAGAGCGACCTGACGGTGACGCGGCTTTCGGAAACGGCCTATTTCCTCGTCGTGCCCGGCGCCACTCTGCAGCGTGACCTTGCCTGGCTGAGGCGGCATGTCGCCGACGAGTTCGTCGTCATCACCGATGTGACCGCGGCCGAGGCCGTGCTCTGCCTGATGGGTCCAGAGTCGCGAAAGCTGATCCAGAAGTTGAGCCCCAACGATTTTTCCAATGAGGGGAACCCCTTCGGCACCTTCCACGAGATCGAGATCGGCATGGGGCTCGCCCGCGCCCACCGCGTCACCTATGTCGGCGAGCTCGGCTGGGAGCTCTATGTCTCGACCGAGCAGGCGGCGCACGTGTTCGAGGCAATCTCTGACGCCGGCGCGGAGGTCGGCCTGAAGCTTTGCGGTCTGCACACCCTGGATTCCTGCCGCATCGAAAAAGCCTTCCGCCATTTCGGCCACGACATCACCGACGAGGACAACGTGCTGGAGGCTGGCCTCGGCTTCGCGGTGAAGACGAGCAAAGCCGACTTCATCGGCCGCGATGCGGTGCTCAGGAAGAAGGAGGCTGGCCTCGACCGTCGACTGGTGCAGTTCCGTCTCAAGGACCCGCGACCCCTGCTCTTCCACAACGAGGCGATCTTGCGCGACGGCAAGATCGTCGGTCCGATCACCTCCGGCAATTACGGCCACCATCTCGGCGGCGCGATCGGGCTTGGCTATGTGCCGTGCCAGGGCGAGAGCGAGGCGGATGTGCTTGCCTCATCCTACGAGGTCGAGATCGCCGGCGAGCGTTTTGTGGCGGAGGCGTCGCTGAAGCCGATGTATGATCCGAAGGCGGAACGGGTCAGGATGTAGCACGCCTTTCCCTTCTCCCCGTTCTACGGGGAGAAGGACGCTAATCGTCAAAACCTTTCCAGCTTCGCCCTCACCTTTGCCAGGAACGCCGCCCGGCTCCTCGGCGTCGAGGAATCCATCAGATAGTGCGCCAGGAAGAATGTCCTGCAGCGCGTGGCGCAGAGCGCGCGCATGCCGCGCAGGATGGTCTTGCGGCCCGGCTGGCCGACGACGACGCTCCACCAGGTCGGCGCGCCGCAGGTGGTGATCACGCCGACCTTCGTGACGTGTCGCATCAGCGACTTGATCCGCCCCTTGCCATTGGGCAGCTGGAACGCAACATCCGTCGCCCACACACGGTCGAGCCAGCCCTTCAACATCGCCGGCAACCCATACCACCAGGTCGGATAGACGAAGAGGATCGCCTCCGCCCACATGAGATGATCGAAATGCGGCTTCAGCGCCGGGTCCTGCGGCGCGCGCTCGTTGTAGAAACGCCGCTCCTCGCAACTCATCACCGGATTGAAGTTCTCGGCATAGAGATCGAGCAGCCGCACCTCCCAACCGCGTCGCGTGAGCACCTCGACGGCGCTGTCGCGGATCGAAGCGCAAAAGCTCTCCGGCACCGGATGGCAATAGACCACCAGCACGCGCATCAGAATTGATCCATGCTCGCCGCGACTTTCGCCGTGAAGGCAGCCCGCGACGCGTCGGTCGAGAGGTTCATCGAGTAATGCGCGAGGTAGGAGACGGGAGCGCCGGGCTTGATGGTGGCCCGCAGCATGCGCTTGACCACCTTGCGCGGTGGATCGCCCATCAGCATGGCTCGAAAACGGCTGCCGCCATAGGTGGTGACGGCCGCCAGCTTGCGGATGTTGTGCAGCGTTGGCCGCACCTTGCCGTCGACCAGCTTGAACGAGACGCCAGGCAGGAAGACACGGTCGAAAAAGCCTTTCAGGATCGCCGGATAACCGTAGTTCCAGACCGGAAAGGAGAGCACCAGTGCTTCCGCTTTTTGCAGCCTTTCGACATAGCCGGCCACGGCATCGCCCGGTCCGCGCTGGTCGTGGTAGCCGAGCCGCTCGGCCCGTGTGAGCCTGGGGTCGAAATCCTCGGCATAAAGGTCGCAATCGTCGATCGTGTGTCCTGCCGCGCCCAGCCGCTCGACGATCGTCCGGTGCAGGCCGGCATTGAAGCTGGTCTCCACCGGATGAGCGTAGAGGACGAGGATGTTCACGGGAGGAATTTCCCTAGGTCAGCGCCAGGCACCCCCCTCTGCCCTGCCGGCCATCTCCCCCTCAAGGGGGGAGATTGGCAGCTTTTCCGCCACGCCTGTCCTTGCAACGTTGGAGATTGGCGAAAGCGGCGGAGCGAATAATCTCCCCCCTTGAGGGGGAGATGGCCGGCAAGCCAGAGGGGGGTGCAGCGCCAAACGCCCGTCATCGTCTCACCCCGCCTTTTGCAGCCCCTTGAACAGGAACGACTTGCTCGAGCGGTAATCATAGTCCGGATTTTCCCAGGCGATCATCTTGCCGGGGTTGAGCAGGCCTTGCGGGTCGGTCTCGCGCTTGAAGGCGAGTTGGACATCGTCAGTCCGCTTCATGCCGCCCTCCTCCAGCGTGTAGCGGTGCGGATTGAAGATCCAGCAGCCATTGTCCTCATGGATGCGGATGATCTCGTCCAGCCGCTCTTCCGTGGTGTAGCGCACCAGTGGCAGTCCGGCGGCGCCGATCGCGCCGTCGAAGCGGATGAATTCGAGATGCGCCGGCACCTCGTCGCCGAAGCGGTCGACCATCGCCTTGACGTGGGCGAGATGATCCGGCGATGGATAGCGGGCCTGCAGATAGGTGATCGTCGGATCGACCCGGATGGCGCGCAGCGTCGTGTGGTTCCATGTCAGCTCGTAGGCCGGCGGCAGCCCCTTGAGATCGGCCTCCTGGTCGGCCCGGAAGACGATCTCGCCCTTGCCGCTCTTCACGAAGGCGACAAAGGCATCGATCGCATGCGGCGCGATCATGCACACCACGATGCTCTGCTCGCGTCGGAAGAATTTCTGGTGCCGCTTGAAATAGTCGTAGGGGATCGGCGCGGCGATCGGCGTGATCAGCTTCGCCAATATGCCGTCCTGGATGGCGAGGTCGTTGCCGAAGCCGGCCGCGTCCATGAAATCGTCAAAGCCGACGATGACGTCGATCCAGTCATAGGAGGCCGTCAGCGGCATCTCGACCTCGGTGATGATGCCGTTGGTGCCGTAGGCGTGCATGACCTTGAGCACCTCCTCGCCGGTCAGTTCCATGACGCGCGGTTCGGCCTCCATCGTCACGGTCCTGAGCCGGATGACGTTGCCGAGGTCGCGCAAGCCGCCCCAGCGGATTGATCCGACGCCGCCCGAACCGCCGGCGACAAAGCCGCCGATCGACGCCGTATTGTAGGTCGACGGCGACATGCGCAGCTCTTGGGCCGAATGGGCGCGCGTTGCTTTGTCGATCTCGGCCAGCACCGCACCCGGTCCAGTCACGACACGGCCCGGCGCGATCGCCTGGACGGCGTTCATCTCGGCGAGGTTGAGCACCACGCCGCCCGACAGCGGCATCGCCTGCCCGTAATTGCCGGTGCCGCTGCCGCGCGGCGTCACCGGAACGCCATGCCGATGGCAGGCTGCGAGCAGGCGGATCACCTCATCCTCGGTCTTCGGCGTGACGATCAGGTCGCCGGTGACATGATCGAGCTGCTGCTTCAGCACCGGGCTGTACCAGTAGAAATCGCGGCTCTTCTGCTGGACGATCGCCGGATGGTCGTCGATCTTCAATCCATCGAGGTCGCGCTTCAGCGCCGCAATATCCATCGTCACACCATCAGTTCGTCAAGTTCGGCATAGTCGGGCAGCCGGCGCTCGATCGTCCTGCCGTCGCGCACCACGATGCGATCCGATTCGGGCCGCGACAGCAATTCGGTCCAGCTCCGCCCCTTGAAGATGATGAAATCCGCGCTGTCGCCGGCAGCGAGCGTGCCGAAACCGTCGAGCCGCATCACCTTCGCCGGCGTCGCTGCCACTGCTTGCGGCCAGTCGCCAACCGGATGGTCGAAATGCAGGATGCGCGTCGCCATGCGGTAGACTTCGAGCATATCGAGATCGCCATAGGCGTAGAAGGGATCGCGCGTGTTATCGGAGGCGACCGCTACCGGGATGCCCCGCGCCCTCATCTCGTGCAGCAGTGTCACACCGCGCCAGCGTGGCGTGGTGTTATCGCCGCGCCTATCCTGCAGATAGAGGTTGCACATAGGCAGCGACACCACGGCCAGTCCGGCCTTCGCCACCTTGTCCAGCGTATCGAGCACTGCGAGGTCGGGCTGGCGCGCCAGTGAGCAGCAATGGCCGACGAGGATGTTGCCCTCAAAACCGTTCCACAGCGAAGCTTCGGCGATCTTCTTCAGCGACATGGCGGCGACGTCGTCGGTTTCGTCGGCATGGAAATCGAGGTCGAGCCCGTGCCTGATCGCCTGCCCGAACACCCGGTCGAGGAGCTCTTCCAGATCGGGCACCATATAGGTGACGACGCCGAGCACACCCTTGGCTGCGGCGACGCGCTTGGCCAGCCGTTCGAACCAGGCCTTGTCGCGCACGCCTTCGATGCCGAGCAGGCAGGCGGCCTGCAGTTCGATACGCCCGCGCCATTTCTCCCGCATCGTCTCGAACACTGGCCAGGAAATCTCTTCCTGCGGCGCGACGCTGTCGAGATGCGTGCGTAGGGCCCTGGTGCCATGCGCGTAAGCGCTGCGCAGCGAGAAATCCATGCGCCGGGCGACGTCCTCGGCGCTCCAGCGCGCGGCGCGGTCGGTGCCCGTGGCATTGAGAGCGCCCATGAAAGTCCCGTCGGGATTGGGTTTGCGCGGCCAGATATGGCCCTTGTCGATATGGGTGTGGCAGTCGACGAAGCACGGCAGCACAATGCGGCCGCCAAGGTCTATGGCATCCGCCGGCGCTTTCGATTTGCCGCGTGCCGCAATGCTGGAAATCCTGCCATCGGTCACAGCGATGTCGGCGATCGCGAAGCCGTCGCTGTCGAAGATTGCGGCGAGGCCCGGCGTCAGTGATTGGTGAACGCGGACATTGGCGAGATGGTAAGAACCAGAGGCCGGTATCAAGGCTTACCCCCCCTCTGCCCTGCCGGGCATCTCCCCCTCAAGGGGGGAGATTGGCAACTTCGCCGACAGCGCTCGTCCTGCAATGTCGGTGATTGGCGAAACCCGAAATGAAGGCTGATCTCCCCCCTTGAGGGGGAGATGTCCGGCAGGACAGAGGGGGGTGCTTGGCGCCAACATCACAATCACGTCGCCCACCCTATCGCTCCTGCTTCAGCGCGCTCTCGTGCCAGCGGCGCAGGATCAGATGCGACACCAGCGACAGCACCAGGAAGATCAGGATGCCGGTCAGCGAGATCAGGAACAGCGCCGCGAACAGGCGCGGCGCGTTGAGCCGGTAGCCGGCCTCGATGATGCGCGAGGCGAGCCCCGACGACTGCCCCTGCGCCCCGGCGACAAATTCGGCAACCACCGCGCCGATCAGCGACAGGCCACCGGCGATCTTCAGACCGCCGAGGAAATAGGGCATCGCCGCCGGCAGGCGCAGATAACGCAATTGCTGCCAGCGGGTCGCGCCGTTGAGCTTGAACAGGTCGCGCAGGTTGCGGTCGACGGAGTTCAGCCCAAGCGTGGTATTGGAGAGGATCGGGAAGAAGGCGACGATCCAGGCGCACAGCAGCAGTTTGGTCGTCTGGTTGTTGATGTAGATGTTGATCAGCGGGAAGATGGCGACGATCGGCGTCACCTGCAAAACGATGGCGAACGGGAAGAACGACATCTCCACCCATTTCGACTGCGCGAACAGCACCGCCAGCCCGACGCCGCCGATAACGGCGAGAAGCAGGCTGAGGAAGGTGATCCTCAGCGTCACCAGGAGCGAGGAGAACAGCAGCCCGGCATCGTCACGCAGCGTCTGCAGCACCACGCCCGGGCGCGGCAGGATGTATTGCGGGATCTCGTTCCAGACGCAGATGCGGTCCCACAGCCAGATCGCCAGCACCATGATCGCCAGCGGCAGCACCCATCTGCCGATCCGTTCCAGGCGCGCCTGGCGGACGCGGCGCGCCTCTTCGGGATCGAGCTTTAGGGCTGTGTCTTCAATGGCCGTCATGGTGCGGTCCAGCGGTTGAGTTGATGGCGCTGACCAGCACGTCGGACGCCTGGCGGCAGAGCGCGGCATAGTCGGGCGAGGTGCGGAACGCCTCGTCGCGCGGATAGGGCGCGTCGACTGCAAGCTCTCCGTAAACGCGGCCCGGCCGCGCCGCCATCACCACCACGCGGCTGGACAGAAACACGCTCTCGAAGACGCTGTGGGTGACGAAGACGACGGTGAAACGCTCGTCCTGCCACAGTTCCAGAAGGTCGTTGTTGAGCTTGAAGCGGGTGATCTCGTCGAGCGCCGCGAACGGTTCGTCCATCAAAAGGATGCGCGGTTTGGTCACCATGGCCCGCGCGATCGAGACACGCATCTTCATGCCGCCGGAGAGCTCGCGCGGCACGGCATTTTCGAAGCCGTTGAGATGCACGCGCGCCAGCATTGCCATCACCGCAGGTGCCGCCTTGGCGCGCGACACGCCCTTCAGCCTGAGCGGCAGCCAGACATTGTCGAAGACGCTCGCCCAGGGCAGCAGCGTCGGCTCCTGGAAGACAAATCCGATGTTCGACCGGTCGATATTGCCGCGCCAGTCGAGCAGCCCCGAGGTCGGCGTCGACAGGCCGGCAATAAGCCGCAGAGCCGTCGACTTGCCGCAGCCCGACGGTCCGAGCAGGCTGAGGAAGTCGCCTTCCCGGATTGTCAGGTCAACGTCGCTCAGCGCCGTCACACCGTTGGAAAAGGCCTTGCCGACATTGCGCAGCGCCAAGAGCATCGGGCCTTCGCCCGATGCCGTTGCCGGCGCCTGCGCCACTTTTTCCAGCTTCACGGTTACTTCTTCAGGTCCAGCCCGACGCCCTTGTTGATGAAGGCCAGCGTATAGGCCTTCTTGATGTCGATGCCCGGCTGCGCCACCTTGGCCTTGACCATCTTGTCGTAGAAGCTCTGGATACGCGCTTCCGTCATGGCGCCGATGCCGAGCTTTTCGGTATCGCCGGAATCGACCACGCCGAACTTCTTCAGCTGCTCGATCGAGAAGGCGATCTGCTCATCCGTCATATCCGGATTGTCCTTCTTGATCAGGTCGTTGGCGGCCTTGTTGTCGCCGTAGAGATAGTTGTACCAGCCCTTGGCCGAGCCATCGACGAAGCACTGCACCACCTCGGGCCGCTTGTCGATCGTGTCCTGCATGACCTCGACGGTGGTCGCGTAGGTATTCCAGCCATAGTCGGCGAGCAGGAACTGGTTCGGCACGAAGCCGCCCGCCTTCTGCACCGCGAACGGTTCCGAGGTGACGTAGCCCTGCTGGATCGACTTCTTGTTGGCGATGAACGGCGCCGGGTTGAACGTGTAGGGCACGCGCTTGGCGGCATCGAAGCCGAGCTCGGTCACCATCCACTGGAAGAAGGTCTGCGCACCCTCGTCGCCGAGGATGTACTGGTCGGCGTTCTTCAGGTCCTCCCATTTGTCCAGCCCCTGCCCCGGCTGGGACATGATCACCTGCGGGTCCTTCTGGAAGTCGGCGGCGACAACGCGCATCGGAATGCCCTGCTGCACGGCGTCGAAGGCCGACAGAAGGTTGCCGCCCATGTAGAAATCGATCTTGCCGGCCAGCAGCATCGGCCGGCCGCTGACCTGCGGGCCGCCCTGCATGATGGTGACGTCGAGGCCGCACGCGGCATAGGTGCCGTCGGCGACCGCCTGGTAGTAGCCGCCATGCTCCGGCTCGGCCAGCCAATTGGTGCCGAAGGTGACTTTCTCGTTGGCGGCCGCGCCCAGCGTGCCCGCCGCAAGCAGGACGACAGCGCCCGCCAAAATCTTCCGTTTTCCGACCATGAACATCACCCTCAATTTGCTCCGACGCGCTGCGCGCCGGGCTCAACACCATTGGTTCAAGAAGCAAGACACATGCCACCGCCTGGGCCGCCTGCTTGCGCGACAGTCGCTGCGAGGAGCGAACGGGTCATGCTGTACGAAGGGCATCGTGCCTATTTTTTGGACGCCTGTCCATAATCGCAAGGACGATGGGCACAGCCATCTTGAAGGCGTCTTTGATCGTGCCTTACCTAAAGCCCGTCGCGCCTGAACGGCACTAATGCGACGCGCTTTAGGTTGTTGTTTCATGCATGTCGTTATCCCAAAACCGCTGCACACTTTTGGGCGACATGCATTAGGCTGAGACAGGAGATTGCCATGTTCCGATTCCTCGCGCCGAAGTCGATCAAGCCGCCCTTTGCCCGCTACAGCCACGGTGTCGAAGTGCCTCCCGGCAAGCGTCTGGTGCTGTGTTCAGGCCAGGTCGCCATGACCGCCGACGACCAGATTCCGGATGACGCCGGGGCGCAGGCGGAACTCTGCTTCGCAAACGTAGCGGCGATTCTCGGCGAGGCAGGGCTTGGCCTTGCCGACATCGTGCGCATCAACACCTATGTCACCGACCGTGCCTTCCTCAGGCCCTATATGGAGGTGCGCGATCGGCTGTTCGCCAGCCCGGCGCCGGCCTCGACATTGATGATCGTCTCCGGTTTCGCCCGGCCGGAATTCAAGGTCGAGGTCGAGGTGATCGCCGCCGGATGATCGACAGGCGATGCCAGCCGCGCTAGGTCTGGCGCGATGATTTGAAGAGGCACGACATGACCGTTGCGAACAGACGCGTGTGGTGGGGCGACTACCGGACCACCGAATACGCCACGATCGATCCGGAAGCCACGATCGCCGTGCTGCCGGTGGCGGCGATCGAGCAGCACGGACCGCATCTGCCGGTGTCGACCGACACCTCGATCATGAATGGCATGCTGGACACCGTGATCGCCCGCCTGCCCGCCGATCTCGACATCCGTATCCTGCCCGTCCAGGCGGTGGGCAAATCCAATGAACATCTGCACGCGCCGGGCACCCTCACGCTGCCGGCGACGACGCTGGTCGATGCCTGGACCGAGCTCGGCCTGTCCATCGCCAGGGCCGGGGTGAGAAAGCTGATCGTCGTCAACTCGCATGGCGGCAATGAGGAGATCATGGGCATCATCACGCGCGAACTGCGCGTGCGGACCAAAATGCTGGCGGTGAAGACGAGCTGGCAGCGTTTCGGCCGTCCGGCCGGCATGTATACCGAGCTTGAGGACCGCCAGGGCATCCATGGCGGCGACGTCGAGACCTCGCTGATGCTGCATTTCCGGCCCGACCTCGTCGACATGGGCAAGGCCGACAACTTCGTTTCCAATGTCGGCCGCGCCGAGAAGGAATTCGCCCTGCTGCGTCACACCGGCACGCACGCCTTCGCCTGGATCGCCAGCGACCTCAACCCGAACGGTGTGGTTGGCGACGCCTCGATCGCCACGCCCGACAAGGGCCGGCTGACCGCCGAGCATCAGGCCGACGGGTTCATCAGCCTGGTCAGGGATGTGCGCAAGGCGAAGCTCGCAGACTGGCTGCCGTAACTCGAAGGATTCAGGCTTCGATCTTCAACTCGAAAGGTATGCCCTCGAAAGCGTCGGCGCCGCGCCCGATCGCTTCGATGGCGGCGATCATGCGGCCATCGCGGCCAAGCAAGGCATCGGCGACGGCGATCAACCGCGGATTGGGGGTCGCCGAGGGGGAGAGCGCGCGCAGCGTCTGCGCCAGCTCGACCTCGTCGCGCTTCGGCGCCAGCGCCGCGGCAATGATATAGGCCGAGGC
>NZ_RZOI01000006.1:0-12771 GCF_004022645.1 Mesorhizobium sp. M4A.F.Ca.ET.020.02.1.1
GTGCTGGAGCAGCAGCGCCCCGACCGCACCTTCAAGGTCGGCGAGGGGCTGGATGTCGCCGACTATGTGCTGGCCGGCGGCGGCTTTCCGGTCACCGTCAAGGGCGCGGGCGTGATCGGCGTGATTGCCGTTTCGGGCCTGCCGGAGCGTGAGGATCACGGCGTGGTGGTCGACGCGCTGTGCGCGCATCTGGGCGCCGACCGCAAACAATTGGCCCTGGCGCCGGAAGCACAATGACAGACCCAAAATCCTTCCTGACGTCGATCTTCAACGCCGCGGTCGCCGCCGCCGATCCGGAAAAGACGATCCGCGACCATCTGCCGGCAAGGCCGAAGGGCCGCACCATCGTCATCGGCGCCGGCAAGGGCTCGGCGCAGATGGCAGCTGCCTTCGAAAAGGTTTGGGACGGCCCGATCGAGGGACTGGTCGTCACCCGCTACGGCTATGGCGCGAAGTGCGAGCGCATCGAGATCATCGAGGCGGCGCATCCGGTGCCGGATGCGGCCGGGCTCGAGGCCTCGCGCCGGCTGCTGGAGAAGGTGCGCGGGCTGACGGCGGACGATCTTGTTGTGGCGCTGATCTCCGGCGGCGGCTCGGCGCTGCTGCCCTCGCCCGCTCCGGGCCTGGCCCTGGCCGACGAGATCGCCGTCAACGAGGCGCTGCTTGCCTCCGGCGCGCCGATCGCGGCGATGAACACGATCCGCAAGCATGTCTCCACCATCAAGGGCGGCCGGCTGGCGGCGGCGGCGCATCCGGCCAAAGTGGTGTCGCTGGTCGTCTCCGACATCCCCGGCGACAATCCGGCCCTGGTCGCATCCGGCCCGACGGTTCCCGACACCGGCAGCCGCGAGGATGCGCTGGCATCGATATCAGCCTACGGCATGGAGCTGCCGGCAGCAGTCATGGCGCACATCAATTCGCCGACCGCCGATGCGCCGCGTCCGGACGATCCGGTCTTCGCCGGCAATGAAGTGCATCTGATCGCGTCGGCCGGCGTGTCGCTGGAAGCCGCCGCCGCCGAGGCAAAGCGGCAGGGAATTGAAGCCGTCATCCTGTCCGATTCCATCGAGGGCGAGGCGCGCGAGGTCGGCGGCGTCCACGCCGCCATCGCGCGCGAGGTAGCGACGCGCGACCGCCCGTTCGCCAAGCCGGTGCTGATCCTGTCGGGCGGCGAGACGACGGTGACGCTACGGGCAAAGGGCAAGGGCGGCCGCAATTCCGAATTCCTGCTCGCCTTTGCGATCGCCATTGGCGGCCTGGACGGCATTCACGCGCTGGCGGCGGACACCGACGGCATCGACGGCTCGGAGGACAATGCCGGCGCCTTCGCCGATGGCTCGACGGTGGCGCGCATGCGCGCCGCCGGCATCGACGCCAAGGCGATGCTCGCCGGCAACAATGCCTGGACGGCCTTCAATGCGATCGGCGATCTTTTTGTGCCGGGGCCGACGGGCACGAACGTCAATGATTTAAGGGCGATTCTCGTCCGTTAACGCGCGCCGCATTGCCCTTGCGCAAGCGTCGGCGCTGCCCCTCATCCGCCTGCCGGCACCTTCTCCCCGTATAGTGACGGGGAGAAGGCAGCTGGCTACGAAGGGGCAATGAGGGGCGGCGCGAACCTGTCGATGCTTTTCAATCAAAGTTGAATGAGGGCATCCGAAGAGGCGCACCGAAGCATAATTGATCAAACCGCCATCAGCCGCTTCACCTCTCTCATATCCTTGAGGAATCGTTCCCGCTCGGCTTCCTTGTCTTCCTGCTCCCGGATGCGCAGGATGAAGGATGGGTGGATGGTAATGAAGACGCGCAGGCCGTCTTCGCGCTCGATCACCTCGCCGCGCATCTTCGTCACCGGCACCGCCTTGCCGAGCAGCGCCTGCGCCGCGGTCGCGCCGAGCGCCACCACCAGATTTGGCTGGATGAGATCGAGTTCCCTGTCCAGCCACCAACGGCAGGCCTGGATCTCACCGGCATTCGGCTTGGAGTGGATGCGGCGCTTGCCGCGCGGCTCGAACTTGAAATGCTTCACCGCATTGGTGACGTAGGTTTTGCGCCGCTCGATATCGGCATCGTTCAGCGTGGCGTCGAGGATCCTTCCTGCCGGGCCGACGAATGGTTTGCCGGCCACATCCTCCTGGTCGCCCGGCTGTTCGCCGACGAAGATCACCTCGGCATTCTCAGGTCCCTCGCCGAACACCGTCTGGGTGGCGTCGCGCCACAGCGGGCAGCGGCGACAGGGCTTCGCCGCAGCGCGCAGTTCGGCTATCGAAGCATCCTCGCCAAGGACCGGTTTGGCATCGTCCAACCCGCGCCTGACTGGTGCCTTTGCCTGGTTCGTGGCGGCCATCCCATGCCTCATCCATTCCAGGGTGAAATGGACGGGGCGGGCGATGGTTCCGCTCACACCTCGTGCAGATACAGGTGGTAGTCCAGCTCGCTGACAGTGCGGGCGACGCGCAGATATTCGGCCTGCTTGATCGCGACGAATGTCCGGTGCAGATCGGGGCCGAGCGCCTCTTTCAGGAAATCGGACGCCCGCGCCGCCTCGATCGCAGCGCGCCAGTCCACCGGCATGGTGGTGCGCGTTACGGCCGCTTCGTAGCCGTTGCCGGTGGTTTCCGGGCCGGGGTCGAGCCCTTCCTCGATGCCTTTCACAATCCCGGCGAGCACGGTCGCGGCCACGAGATAAGGGTTTGCGTCGACACCCGACGGACGGTGCTCGATGCGGCGGTTCCTGGCGTCGCCAGCCGGCACGCGCAGCGCCACCGAACGGTTGTTGACGCCCCAGGTCGGCGCCACCGGCGCGTAGGATTGCGAAACGAAGCGCCGCCATGAATTGGCATGCGGCGCAAACACCAGCATGGATTCCGCCATGGTCTGGATCAGGCCGCCGAGACCCTGCAGCAGCGGCGGCGACCAGCTCTCGCCACCGGCTTCGGCAAACACATTTTTTCCGGCATCATCTTGCAGCGAAACATGGAAATGCATGCCAGAGCCAGCGTATTTCTCGATCGGCTTGGCCATGAAGCAGGCGGTGACACCGTGGCGGCGCGCCTGCGCCCTGACCAGCCGCTTCAGCATGACGAGGTCGTCAGCTGCCCGCATCACATCCTTGCGGTAGTTGAGCGTCAGCTCGTACTGGCCGGGCGCATATTCGGAAATCACCGTCTCGGCCGGGATGCCTTGTGCGCTGGCGGCGGCATAGATGTCGGAAAACAGCGGCTCCATGCCGTGCAGATGGTCAACCGAATAGACCTCGGTCTTGGCCGAGCGGCGCCCGTCGAGCACGGCATGCGCCGGCTGCACCTTGCCGTCGGCATCGCGCTCATTGGCAAGAAGAAAAAATTCGAGCTCGAAGGCGCCGGCCGGACGCAGCCCCTTGGCCGCCAGGCGCTCGACCTGCCGCTTGAGCGCCAGGCGGGGATCGGACGACATCGGCTGGCCGTCGAGATGGTGCATCGCCATCAGCACCTGGCCGCGCGGCGGGTTGGTGCCATACAGCGGCACCAGCGTGCCGGGGATTGGCCATGCCCTCAGATCGCCATCACCGGTGTCCCAGACCAGGCCGGTCTCGTGCACGTCCTCGCCGGTGATGTCGAGGCCGAGAATCGAGATCGGCAGGTGCCGGCCGGCCTCGAAAATGCCCATCAGCTCGTGCCGGCGCACGATCTTGCCACGGCCGATGCCGTTGGCGTCGGTGAGCACGATGTCGAAGGCCTCGATTTCGGGGTGGGCATCGAGAAAGGCTTTCGCCTCGCGGGGCGTCGAGCCCGAAGGTGAGGTCATGATCGAACTCTGCTTTGGCCTGGCCGCCAATCTTCCGCTGCTTGTCTCATGCCGCAAGCCTTGCCGCAACCGTCGCGAAAGCGGTGATCAGCCTGTTGACCTGAGCCGCCGTCGTGGCCGGCGAGATCAGCATCATATTGTGGAAGGGCGCGATCAGAACGCCCCGGTTGGCCAGCGCGACGTGGATGGCGGCCTCCAGCTCCGGCGCGTGCGCCGCCTCCGCCTCGCCGCCGTTGCGCAGCGGGCCCGGGGCACAGATGAACTCGACCCGGGCGCCGACGCGGGCGACATGCCAGGGCAGACGGTAGCGGTCGATGACGGCCGTCAGCCCGGCATCCAGCCGCCGCGCCAGCCGGTCCATGCGGGCATAGGCTTCCTCGGTCATCACCTCCTCGAGCGCCGCGCGCATGGTGGCGAACTGCAGCGGATTGGCCGACAGCGTCGTGCCCATGCCGGAATAGCCAGGCGCCTTCACCCTGTTGTAGGCGGCGTAGCGGCTGGCGACCTCGTCGCTCAGGCCCCAGACGCTCGCCGGCACGCCGCCGGCCAGCGGCTTGCCAAGCACGAAGAGGTCGGGCTCCAGCCCGTGCTTCCTCGTGTAGCCGCCGGGGCCGGTGGAGATGGTGTGCGTCTCATCGATCAGGAGCAGCGTGCCGGCGGCACGGGTGAGGCGCCGCAGCGCGTCGTGGAAGCCCGGTTCCGGCAGCACCATGCAGGAGTTGGTCAGCACCGGCTCGGTGATGACGCAGGCGACATCCCTGTCCGCAAGCGCCGCTTCGAGCGCGGCGATGTCGTTGAATTCGACGATCTTCGTTGCCCGGGTGAGATCGCGGAATTCGCCGGCGAGCCCCGGCCGGTTCACCGGTTTGCCGTCGATCAGCCGCACCATCGTCTCGTCGACCGAGCCGTGGTAGCAGCCGTTGAAGACCAGGATCTTCTCCCGGTTGGTGACGGCGCGGGCAACGCGTAGCGCGAAACGGTTGGCGTCGGTCGCGGTGGTGGCAATCTGCCAGAAGGGCAGGCCGAAGCGCTGCTGGAGCAGCGGGCCGATGGCCAACGCATCCTCGCTGGGCAGCATATAGGTCAGGCCGCGCCCGGACTGCCGGCGGATGGCGCGGGCGACCGGCGGCGGCGAATGGCCGAACATCGAACCGGTGTCGCCGAGGCAGAAATCGTCCAGCCGGTTGCCGTCGATGTCGGTGATGGTGGCGCTCTTGGCGCTGTCGACCAGGATCGGGAACGGCGTCGGCCAATCGTTCATCCAGTGCATCGGCACGCCGCCGAAAAAGCCGGGCAGGCCATTGCCGGCCTTGGCCAGCGATTTCGGCCGCGCCTTGCGGAAAACCTCCGCCTCCGTCTCGCGCAGCACGGCAATGCGCTCGCGGCTGATGCCGCCGATCGACGTCTTTGAATGGCTGGTTGAATGCATGAAGTCCCTCTCGCGCGCACTGTAGACAATCGCCGTCTCAAACCGCAATTGGCCGCCGGCTTGCCCTGCATTGGTTCAGCGGCAGCCGGCTGGCGCTTGACCTCGAGGCAAAGCCCGGCATCAATACGGGCCTGGCTTGTGGTTTTGGGGGAGAAAAAATGCGTGCGATGATTTGCACTGCGACATTGCTTCTGTCGGCTGGCGGGGCTCTTGCGAGCGGCGGCATCTGGTGCTCCGCCGAGGATGCTGCGGCGATATTCCAGGTCGAAGCCGGCGTCACCAGGGGCATGGGAGGGCCGACGTTCAATTTTCGCGGTGATCTCGAAATTCTCGGCAGACCTGCCGGCGACAGCCTGCGCAAGACCGTCTTCGAGGATTCGAACCTGACGCAATACTGGCTCGACGGCGAGGAATTGCGGCTGAACATCTATCACGAGCACGAAGTCGCTGAACGTATCAACTCGGTCGAACTGACGATCCTGACCAAGACCAGCGACGAGGGCGTCTATGACGGGCGCTATACGCTCGCCATCTACGACGCCGCGGCGGATACGGACCAGGACGGCAAGCCGGTTGAAGTCAAAGGCAAAGTATCCTGCGGGGCAGAATAGTCGAGCCTACGCCGTGATGTCGATGACGCCGCAGTCGCCGGCGGCGCTGCCGAAGACGATACGGCGCTCTTCCCCGTCCCACATCATCGCGGTGATGGCGCCCTTGCCGGGGCGGCGCAGCAGCACTTCCTTGGCGTCGGCGAAGCGCACCGCCATCACCATGCCGTCGTCATAGCCGATCGCCACCACATCCTGGCTCGGATGGCAGGCGACCGTGGTGACCATGGCGTTGCCGCGCGTGCCGAGCTCCAGCGGCGCCTTGCCCATCGGGCCGTCCTTGCCGGTAAACGGCCAGACGATCGCCGCCGGCGCGCCCGAGCTCGCCAGCCATTTGCCCTTGGGCGCCCATGACAGGCTTTTGACCTTTGCCGGATAGCCGCTCATGCGCATGTGCTTGCCATCGGCGAGCTTCCAGCCATGCAGCGCGTTCTCCTGCATCGTGGTGACGAGGAAGGCGCCGTCCGGCGAGAAGGCGATGCCGGTATGGGCGCCGGCCCATTCGAGCTCGACCGGCTTGCCCTCGGCGGCGGGGAAATGCAGCGTCGCGCCATTGTAGCGGGCGACACCGAAACGCATGCCCTTGGGCGAGAAGGCCAGCCCCTCGACCGAGCGCGGATGGGCGAACTCCTTGGTCTTGCCGTCGGCGAAGCGCACGAAGGCGGTCTTGCCGGATGCATAGGCGATCGCGCCCTGCGGCCCGGCGGTGACGCTGGTGATCCATTTTTTGCCGGCGCTCGCCAGTTCCTGGACGTTGCCGCCCGCGGTGATCGAAAAGACCTTGCCATCCTCGCCGCCGGTGATCAGCCGATCGTTGGCCGCGTCATGGAAGGCGGCAAGCAGCCCATCATTGGCCTGCGCGGTCTTTTGCCCGTTGTCGAAGCGGTGGATTGTGCCATCGGCGAGCGCGAAATGCGGCACATCGCCGAGGAAGACGGCGGCGACGCAATGGCCTTCGAGATCAAGCGGGGCGACTGTGGGCATGGCTATCTTTGTCTGGTGAAAGTGCAGAAGGCGGCTTACTCGACGTTTGTACGTCCGGCAACCATGAGGGGGATAATCGCCAGCGATGGCGCCGCCCCTCATTGTCCTGCCGGACATTTCTCCCCGTATAGTGACGGGGAGAAAGAGGGTTGTCGCGGATGATTTCGCCAATCTTCAGCGCTACAGAATAGGCGTCGACATTGCGGCCAGCCTTCTTCTCCCCGTCACTATACGGGGAGAAGGTGCCGGCAGGCGGATGAGGGGCGGCGCCAACGGTTGGAAATTGTCGCTACAGAATGCTTGGCAGTGCTTTGATGACCCTAAGCAGCCTGTCCTCCTCCCGAACGTTCAAGCCGCCTGGCAGGCCTCGAAGCTCTTGCGCAGCCGCTCGGCGTCGAGTTCGCGGCCGATGAAGACCAGCCGGCTCTCATGCTTCTCGCCATCCTTCCAGGCGCGTTGGTGGTCGCCCTCGATGATCATGTGCACCCCCTGGATGACATAGCGCTCATCGTCGCCCTTGAGCGCGATGATGCCCTTCAGTCGCAGGATGTTCGGACCTTCCATCTGGGTGATCTTCTCGATCCACGGGAAGAACTTCTTCGGGTCCATCTCGCCGCCGCGCAGCGACACCGACTGCACCGTCACGTCATGGATGTCGGAAGCATGCGCGTGGTCGTGATGGTGATCGTGGTCATGGTGATCATGGTCGTGATCGTGGTGGTCGTGATCGTGGTCGTGCGCTTCGAGGAAATGTGGGTCGTTCTCCAGCGCGCGGGCAAGGTCGAAGGCGCCGCGATCGAGCACCTCGGCCAGCGCCACCCCGGCACGCTGGGTGCGATGGATCCGGGCCGCCGGGTTGATGGCGCGGATCGTCGCTTCGACCTTGGCGAGTTCGTCCGGCGTGACGAGGTCGGTCTTGTTGAGCACGACGACGTCGGCGAAGGCGATCTGGTCCTCGGCCTCCTTGGAATCCTTCAACCTGAGCGGCAGGTGCTTGGCGTCTACCAGCGCCACCACCGCGTCGAGCTTGGTCTTGGAACGCACGTCGTCGTCCATGAAGAAGGTCTGCGCAACTGGCACGGGGTCGGCCAAGCCGGTAGTCTCGACGACGATGGCGTCGAAGCGGCCGGGACGGCGCATCAGGCCTTCGACGACGCGGATCAGGTCGCCGCGTACCGTGCAGCAGACGCAGCCATTGTTCATCTCGTAGATTTCCTCGTCGGATTCCACGATCAGGTCGTTGTCGATGCCGATCTCGCCGAACTCGTTGACGATGACGGCATAGCGCTTGCCGTGGTTCTCCGACAGGATGCGGTTGAGCAGCGTCGTCTTGCCGGCGCCGAGATAGCCGGTCAGCACGGTTACGGGAATCTGCGTCTGCGCTTGGCTCATGTCTTGCCTCAAAAGTCTTCTCGCCTCGGAATTCCGGGCTTCGAAAAGGGGAGTGTCGGCTCCATATAGGATGTGTGCCACGCTTTTGCACGCGGCAAACCGATGGGCCAGCCAGGCAGGCCAGAAAGGCGCCAGATGTCCGACAAGCGAGCTTCCTTGCCAATCTCCCGGCGCCGGGCGCTCGGCCTGATTGCCGTCACCGCCGGCGGCGGCAGCTTTGTGCCGTCCACCGCGCCTGCCGCGCAGGTTTCGCCCTATGCCGGGCTTGCCCTTTTCGATGCCGGCGCCGGCGTCTGCGCCATCACGCCAGAGGCGACCGAGGGGCCGTTCTATTTCGACCCGAAGCTCGAACGCGCCGACATCACCGAGGGAAAGAGCGGTGTCGGTCTGACTGTCACGCTGCAGGTGGTCGATGCCGCCTGCCGCCCGCTTGCAGGGGGGCGCGTCGACATCTGGCATTGCGACGCGCAAGGCCACTATTCCGGCTATCCGGGCCAGGGCGATGGCGAGGATGTCGACACGTCGGGCCAGATCTTCCTGCGCGGCTGGCAGAAGACGGACGAAAGCGGCATCGTGTCCTTCGCCACCATCTATCCCGGCTGGTATCGCGGCCGCACCACCCATATCCACTTCAAAGTCTTCCCGGACGATCGCTCGGTGATGACCGGCCAGTTGTTCTTCCCCGACGCGCTCAGCGACCAGATCTTTTCGACCGTTTCGCCCTATGCCGAGCGCGCCGGCAAGCGCGACACATCGAACGCGCAGGACGGCATCGCGAGACGCTCGGGACCGCTGTCGCAGGCCGCCTTGCGCGAGGCGGCGGACTCCTACCAGGCGCTCCTGGTCGTCGCGGTGAAGTCCGTCTGAGGCTGGTTTGCACGCCTCGACGCGCCCGCCGGAAAGCCTTCCTCCAGGGGAAAAGTCGTTTGTCATCTAACTGAAATAAACATCTGGCATCACCACGGCGGACGTCGCAATGCTTGCCGGCAAAGCTGTTCTGCAAGCCGGATTCTTTTTGATCGTCGATTGCCAACCGGCAGGCAGCCTCTATGCTGTCGCCACCGGTTCGGCCGAAGAGGGATGACCATGGCCAAGGCGGACAAGACAGCGACAATGAGCCGGCTGCATTCGGCGGCGCGACTGGCGCGAACGGCGCTCGCCGCCCGGCTTTTGGCGCATGGTTTCTATGCCGGCCAGGACCAGATCATGCTGGCGCTCGACCGCGAGGACGGCCAGACGCCGGGCAACCTCGCCGGCCGTCTCGGCGTGCGCCCGCCGACCATCACCAAGACCATCAATCGGCTGCAGGCGCAAGGTTTTCTCGAAAAGCGCGCCTCCAACGCCGATGCCCGACAGGCGCATATCTTCCTCACCGATACCGGCCGCGAGACCATCCGCGCCATCGAGAAGTCGGTGAAGAAGACCGAAAAGCAGGCGCTGAAGGGCCTCGACAAGAAGGACCAGAAGGCGCTGTTCAAGCTGCTCGCCCGGGTCGAGGCCAACCTTTCCAACGAAGATCTGGTGCTCATCGACGACGACGCCGAACTCGATGATTAACGAGCGACGCGTCAGCGTCGTCTCGCAGCGACGCGTAGGCGCGACGCGAAGCGTCGTCGCGGTGCAGTGCGCCAGCGTTGCCCTTCAAGTAGCGCCCTAGCATCGGCGGCTTAGCGGAAAGGGCCACGACGCTGCGCGTCGCGCCTGAGAGCTATCACAGGGCGTCTCGCGGTTGAGCGATCACGCTGCGCGTCGCGCTTACGGAACAATGCCAACGTGGGTGGGTTGAGCGACGACGCTGCGCGTCGCGCTTACGGAACAATGCCAACGTGGATGTGTGGAGCGACGACGCTGCGTGTCCCGCTTCGCACCAGCATCGACCAACGCCCGGGCGTAAGCCCGAACGCCTTCTTGAAATGACGGTTGAAATGGCTCTGGTCGCTGAAGCCGGCGGCAACGGCGATTTCGGCCAGCGGCTCGCCAGCCTCGATCATCCGTCGTGCCCGCTGCAGCCGGCGCATTACAAGGAAGCGGTGCGGGCTGGTGGCGTAAGTGGCGCGGAAATGGCGCGAGAGCGCGTAGCGGTCGAGGCCGGTAACGGCTTCCAGCTCACCTGACCGCACCGGCCGCCCGGCATTCTCTTCGAGATAGTCGCGCGCAAGCGCTGCTGCGCGCCATGCAGTCATTCCCATCGGCTTCGCCGGCTGTCCGGCATGTCGGCCCAGATTCCGCGCCAGCTGCGCGATGAAATCGGCGACGAACAGCTCGTCCAACTCTTCCTGCAGCGGCGCCAGCGCCGACAGCAGCGTGCCGCGCAGCGCCGGGTCGCTCACCACGGCGTCCGCGACGAAAGGCAGCGGCTCACCATCCAGGCAGTCAATGAGCAGCGACGGTTCCAGATAGAGGATGCGATAACGCAGTCCTTCCTCCGTGCCGGCGCCGCCATCGTGCAGTTCGTCGGGATGCAGCACGATCACCTGGCCGGGCAGGCTGTGCCGCAGCGCGCCGCGATAGTGGAAGCGCTGGACGCCATCGAGCGTCACGCCAATGGCGTAGGTGTCGTGGCGGTGCAGTTCGAAGGCGTTGCCGTGGAAGCGCGCCTCGATGCGTTCGATGCCAGTGCCGCCCGGCGCCGACACGATACGGTCCCCGGGAGCGACCTCGCCCGAGCACGAACGTTCAAGACCCTGCACAGGCTCTGCGGCTAGATCGTGCGCCATCGCTTCAACCAGGCCTGTCATAGGCCGCCTCCCGGAGACTTGAATCTTGGTGTTCGATACGAAATTTGCAATCGTGCTCAGGGACGATCTCGCCGTCTGGCAGAAGCTCAATGTCACCGCGTTTCTCACCAGCGGCATCGTCGCTCAGTTTCCGGAGATCATCGGCGAGCCCTACCGCGACCGTGCCGGCAACATCTACAACCCGCTGTCGATCCAGCCGGTCATCGTGCTGTCGGCGGACGGGCCGACGCTGAACGCGATTCATCGCCGGGCGCTGGAGCGCGGGGTGACGGCATCGGCCTATGTCGAGGAGATGTTCTCGACCGGGCACGACGCCGCCAACCGCGCCGTCTTCGCCGAATTCGCGCCCGAAGACGCCAGGGTCGTCGGCATCGCGCTCCGTGCCGAGAAGAAGCTCGTCGACAAGATCACCAAGGGCGCCCGCATGCAGTCATGATTCAGGCCGGCAGCGCTGGTCCACGGCAGCGCCTCGACTGAGCCTGTCCGGGACGCTTGTTGGGCCAGTCGCTTTTGGCTTGCCGGCCAGCGGCGATTGCCGCAAAAGGGTGGCGTCTACCTTTCCCCGGCCCGACTTTGAGCATTCCCAAAAATCAAGACGACAGCGCAACGCCGCCAGCGGCGATGCTTTTGATGCTGTGCGTGTACGTCTGCTTCACCTTTCTCGACACCAGCAGCAAATATCTGGTGCTGGCCGGCGTCTCGGCGCTGATCGTCGCCTGGGCTCGCTTCATCGTTCATGTGCTGCTTGTCGGCGTCTTCCTGCGCGGCTGGCGCGCGCCGTCGCGTTTTCGCGCCAGGAACCTGCCCGCGCACATCCTGCGCGGCGCCTTCCTGTTCGGCTCGACCATGTGCAACATCTTCGCGCTGCGAACCTTGCAACTGGCCGAGACGACATCGATCTACTTCTTCGGGCCGATGGTGATCACCGCGCTTGCCGGTCCGCTACTTGGCGAATGGGCGGGCTGGCGGCGCTGGCTGGCGATCCTGACCGGCTTCGTCGGCGTGCTGATCATCACGCGGCCCGGCGTCGGCGTGTTCGGCATCGGCCATCTCTTCGCGCTCGGCTCGATGCTGTCGAACAGCTTCTATGTCATCATGACCCGCCGCATGTCGGCGAGCGAGACTTCCGAAAGTCTGATCCTGTTTTCGGCGCTGGCGCCGGCGGTGCTGCTCCTGCCCACGCTGCCGTTGTCGCATGCCTTGCCGCAGGACGGCTGGCACTGGCTCATCCTCCTGATGCTCGGCGTGTTCGGCGCCACCGGCCATTGGCTGCTGGTGCAGGCCTACCGCCTGGCGACCACCACCGCGCTCGCCCCCTATCCCTATTCGCAGATGGTGTGGATGATCATCTCCGGCTGGGTCATCTTCAACCAGTTCCCTGACCGCTGGACGCTGCTGGGCGCAGCCATCATCGTCGCCAGCGGCCTTTACATCATCCATCGCGAACACCGGCTTCGCCTGCGCAACAGCGCCACGCTGGACGCAGAGGCCGAAGCCCTGGCAAAAAAACTTTGATTTGCCCCGGATCGATGGCATAAGAGCCGCCTTTAAACAGTTTAAATCGGTTCGGGGAGCGAAGGGGCTGGCACAGAAGATCAAGCTTTCGACGATCGCGGATGCGCTCGGTGTGTCCACGGCCACGGTGTCGCTGGCGCTGCGCGACAGTCCGCTGGTGGCGGGCAGCACACGCGACCGCATCAAGGAACATGCCCGCGCCATCGGGTATATCTACAATCGCCGCGCCGCCAGCCTGCGCACCTCGCGCTCGGGCATTGTCGGCGTCGTCGTGCACGACATCATGAACCCGTTCTTCGCCGAGATCCTGCGCTCGATC
>NZ_RZOI01000006.1:12781-32708 GCF_004022645.1 Mesorhizobium sp. M4A.F.Ca.ET.020.02.1.1
AGCGAACTCGACCGCAGCCGGCAGACCTTCATCCTGTCCAACCACTACGACCAGCTCGAAAAGCAGCGCACCTTCATCGACACGCTGCTGCAGCTCGGCGCTGACGGCGTCATCATGTCGCCGGCCATCGGCACGCCAGCCGAGGACATCGTCATGGCCGAGGACAACGGCCTGCCGGCGGTGCTGATCGCGCGCAGCGTCGCCGGGGCCGACGTGCCGGTCTTCCGCGGCGACGACGCCTACGGCACGGCGCTGGCCACCAATCACCTGATCTCGCTCGGCCACAAGCGCATCGCCATGATCGGCGGCACCGATCAGACGTCGACCGGCCGCGACCGCTACCAGGGTTATCTCAACGCCATGGAGGCGGCGGGGCTTGAGGTCAGGCCGTCCTGGCGCATCGCCGGCCCGCGCACCAAACAGGCCGGGTTCGAGGCCGCCGGACAGTTTTTGGCGCTGAAGGACAAGCCGACCGCGGCCTGCTGCTGGAATGACCTCGTCGCCATCGGGCTGATGAACGGCATCGCGCGCGCCGGCCTGGTGCCGGGCGTCGACATCTCGGTCACCGGCTATGACGATCTGGAGGAGGCGGCAATCGCGACACCGGCATTGACCACGGTCTGGAATGGCCAGCGCGAGGTCGGCCGGCGTGCCGCCAGCGCGCTGCTCGACAAGCTCAATGGGCAGACGGTGCGGCCGTCGCAGGAACTGATCAAGCCGGAACTGCATGTGCGCCAGTCGACCGGCAAGCCGGTGGAGCGTGGATGACGAAGGCTGAACAGTTGCAGACCGTCGCCGTTCTGGTGCCGGGGCATTTCAACGACCACGCGGTTGAGCGCATCGACCGCACCTTCAAACGGGTCAGGATCGAACGCGCCGATGCGGCGCTGGTCACCGACGAAATGCGCCGTACGGTGCGCGCCATTGCTTCCTTCGCCGGCATCGATGCGGCGATGATGGATGCATTGCCCAACCTCGAACTCATCGCCTCTTTCGGCGTCGGCTATGATTCTGTCGATGCCGGCCATGCGGCGACGAAAAACATCATGGTCACAAACACGCCGGACGTGCTGACCGAGGAGGTCGCAGACACCACGATCGGCCTTTTGATCAACACAGTGCGCGAGCTGTATGCCGCCGAGAAATGGCTGCGCGACGGCAACTGGGTGAAGAAAGGCAGCTACCCGCTGAGCCGGCTGACCTTGCGCGGCCGAAGTGTCGGCATTTTCGGCATGGGCCGTATTGGGCAGGCCATTGCCCGGCGTCTGGAGGCCTTTGGATTGCCGGTCGCCTATCACAACCGGCGCCGCGTCGAAGGTCTTTCCCACCAGTACCATCCGACGCTGAAGGGCCTTGCCGACGCGGTCGATACGCTGATTTGCGTGGTACCGGGCGGCGCTTCCACGGAGAAGGCGATCAACGCCGAGATCCTGTCGGCGCTCGGCCCAAACGGCGTCTTCGTCAACATCGGCCGGGGTAGCACGGTGGACGAGACGGCGCTTGCCGCAGCGCTCGCCAGCGGCACGATCGCCGCCGCCGGCCTCGATGTCTTTGCCGACGAGCCGAACGTGCCCAAGGCGTTGCTGGTAGCGCCCAACACTTCACTGCTGCCGCATGTCGGCTCGGCCTCGCACCACACGCGCCGCGCCATGGCCGATCTCTGTGTCGACAATCTCGTATCCTGGTTCAGCGAGCGCCGGCCGCTGACGCCGGTGCCGGAGACGGCGCAGGTCAGGCCGCGCGGCTGACCCGGCCCGCCACACTTGTTAACGCCCGATTAACCCTTTTGAAATCATTCTGCATACTTCGTTATGCATAGGCAAAAGCCGCGGCGCGGTTCGGGCCTTGTACATGAAGGCAAGGTTTGAAGCGCGCCGGCGCGCCTCAAATGCACGGAGAGATCGGGTGAAGCTTATTCCTGCGTTGATGGCGGCGGCCGCGGTGGCCGGTGGCGTCCAGCCCTTTCACGGCGGCAGCGGCGAAAGCATCGCCAGTGAAACAGCCTCCTCCAGCAGCTACCGGCTGACCGCCAATGGCGACGAGGCGGCCTGCGCTGTCCGGCGCGGCGCCAATATGTCGGACGGCCTGTCGCTGCTGACCGTCGCCCCGAACTGCCGCAAGCTGCTGCCCGGCATCGAGCGGGCGAAATTCTGGCGCGAAGAGGCTGACGGCACGGTCGCCTTCAGCGCGAACGGCATCGATCCGATCGTCACTTTCAGCGTGGCCGATGGCGACGGCTACGAGTCCTACGCCCCGGTCACGCCGCTTCTGGCGCTGAGCCACGATTGAGGTTCGGCGGGCCTACTCCGCCGCCGCGCGGACCCCGGCTTTCGCCGCCGCATGCAGGCGCACCGCGTCGCCGAAAGCGCGGAAGATCCTGGCCGAGTTGTCGTCCGACTTGACCCAATATTCGGGATGCCACTGAACGCCGACCGCAAACGCGCGGGCATCCTTCACCGAAACCGCTTCGATCGTGCCGTCGGTGGCCAAGGCCTCGACCTGCAGCCTCGAGCCCAGCCGATCGATCCCCTGGCGGTGCAGCGAGTTGACCTTGATCTCGCCGGCGCCAAACACGCCGGCGAGGCAGCTGCCGGGCTTGATCGAAATCGTCTGATGGATGGCAAAGCGCTCGTTCTGATCGTCGCTCACCGCGGCGCGGTGGTCGAGCGACCCCTCACGCTCCTGGATCTCGGTGCCCAGCGTGCCGCCCAACGCGACATTCAGCTCCTGGATGCCGCGGCAGATGGCAAGTAGCGGCACGCCGCGCTCGATCGCCTTGCGGATCAGCGGCAGCGTAGTGGAATCGCGCGCCGGATCATACGGACCGTTCCGCTCGCTGGCGTCACCACCGTAGAGCGAGGGATGCACATTGGACTTCGAGCCGGTGACCATGACGCCGTCGACCGACGAGAGCAGCTCGTCGAAGTCGAGCCGGTCGCCGAAGGACGGCACCAGCAGCGGGAACACGCCGGCGCCGGCAAGCGCGGCTTCAAGATATTGCTGCGGGGCGGCATGCCAGGTGTAGTTGTCGAACTGGCGGACGTCGGTCGAGATGGCGACGAGCGGCTGCTGCATTTTGGATCCGGTTTCCGTTGAGGGCTAAGGAGCTATTCTGCCTACAAAATAGGCGATCCCAAGGCGCTTTTCCATGACAAGTTTTGGCAGGTCGCATAGGCCAGGCGGCAGGCCGTTAGACTATAGTTGCAGGTCGTGCGCCGAGAGCGCGCATTTCCCGCCAATGCCGCCGTTAAGCGCGGCCGCCGCGCTGGACTCGACCTGTTGCCCGTGTATTGTTTCGTCCGGGCCGAGCCGGGATATCGAGGATGTTCCCGAATGCCGGCCTGTTGATCCAAAAGGGAGGAACTGCATGGATCGTCGTTCATTCATCCGCAAGGCCGGCGTAACCGGCGTTGGCGCCGCGGCGGCGGCCGCGACGCTTGCCGCTCCGGCAATCGCCCAGTCCAACCCGAAGGTGACGTGGCGGCTTGCGTCGTCCTTCCCGAAGTCGCTCGACACGATCTATGGCGGCGCCGAGGTGTTCTCAAAGATGCTGTCGGAAGCGACCGACGGCAATTTCCAGGTGCAGGTCTTCGCCGCCGGCGAGCTGGTGCCCGGCCTGCAGGCGGCTGACGCCACCGCCGCCGGCACCGTCGAGGCCTGCCACACGGTGGCATACTACTACTGGGGCAAGGACCCGACCTGGGCGCTGGGCGCGGCGGTGCCGTTCTCGCTCAACGCGCGCGGCATCAATGCCTGGCACTATCACGGCGGCGGCATCGACCTGTTCAACGAATTCCTCGCCACACAGGGGCTTTTCGGCCTGCCGGGCGGCAATACCGGCGTGCAGATGGGCGGCTGGTTCCGCAAGCAGATCAACACCGTCGCCGACCTCTCCGGCCTGAAGATGCGCATCGGCGGCTTTGCCGGCAAGGTCGTGGCCAAGCTCGGCGTGGTGCCGCAGCAGATCGCCGGCGGCGATATCTATCCGGCGCTGGAGAAAGGCACCATCGACGCCGCCGAATGGGTCGGTCCGTATGACGACGAGAAGCTCGGCTTCTACAAGGTCGCGCCCTATTACTACTATCCCGGCTGGTGGGAAGGCGGCCCGACCGTCCACCTGATGTTCAATAAGGCCAAGTACGAAGAGCTGCCGGCAGCCTACAAATCGCTGGTGCGGACCGCCGCGCAGGCAACCGACGCCAACATGCTGCAGAAATACGACTATCTCAATCCGGCGGCGGTGAAGCGGCTGGTGGCCAGCGGCGCCAAGTTGCAACCGTTCAGCCAGGAGATCATGGCGGCCTGCTTCGAGAAGGCGAACGAGGTCTATGCCGAGATGGAAGCCTCGAACGCGCCGTTCAAGAAGATCTGGGAGTCGATCAAAGGTTTCCGCAAGGAGCACTATCTCTGGGCCCAGGTGGCCGAGTACAATTACGACACCTTCATGATGGTCCAGCAGCGCCAGGGCAAGCTGTAGGCTGGGATTAGCCCCTTCTCCCCGTCACTATACGGGGAGAAGGTCCCGGCAGGGGATGAGGGGCAGCGCCGGCTTCGGCGAACGAATCGCCTCGGGCTTAAGTGGCAGGCTGAAGACCCAATCTCGTGCCTTGTCTATCTGGGCATTGGCGCCGCCCCTCACCTGCCTGCCGGCAACCTCTCCCCGTCTAGGGACGGGGAGAGGGGCGCTGCGATCGACGGTTTCGCCAATTGCCAACGTTGCAAGCCGAAGGGCTGCGCTTCAGCCTCGGCCTGGCACCACCAGCACCTTGACCTCGCCGGGCGCGGGCGGGTTGGCGATCACCGCGGGCGCCTCTTCGAGCGTCACCTGTCTCGAGATCAGCCTGTCGACCTCGATCGCGCCGGTGGCGATGAGCTCGGCGGCGCGGCCATGAGTGTAGGGATTGAGGAAAGAGCCCAGGACCTTCAATTCCCGAAACAGCAAGTCGAAGGGCTCGAACGCCACCTGCATGCCTTGCGGCACCACGCCGACGATGACGACGGTGCCGCCGGCCTTCGCCAGCCGCATCGACTGTTCGACCGTATCGCGCACGCCGGCGCATTCGAACACCACGTCGACGCCGCCCGGCACCAGCCCGTCCGGTCCGGCAATTGCATCGATTACGTCGCCGGCGCCTGGATCGACTGAGGCCGTCGCGCCGAGCTCCTCGGCGAGCGCGCGGCGCGAGGCCTGGCGTGTCGACAGCACGACGGTCTTCGCCCCGGCAAGCCTTGCCAATTGCACGGTGAGCAGGCCGATGACGCCGCCACCCAGCACGACGACCGAGCCGCCCGGCTTGATCGCGGCGAGGTCGACGCCATGCAGGCAGCACGCCAACGGCTCGCAGAATGCGCCATGCGTCGGCTTGAGGCTCGGCGGCAGCCGGAAGGCCTGCTTCTGCGGCATCACGACATAGTCGGCGAAGCCGCCGTCGCGATGGATGCCGATGGCATTGAGATTGCGGCAAAGGTTGACCCGCCCGGCATGGCAATATGGGCATCGGCCGCAGGCGATGTTGGGGTCGCCGGTGACGCGGTCGCCGACGGAGAAGCCGGTCACCGACGACCCGATCGCCTCGATGATGCCCGAAAACTCATGCCCGGGCGTCACCGGCGGCTTGCAAGGAAACTCGCCATGGAAGAGATGGCGATCGGTGCCGCAGACGCCGCAGGCCTCGATCCGCACCAGCAGATCGTCCGCACCGGCCGACGGCTTGTCGACCTCGCGCAGCGCGATGCTGCCGACGGCCTCGAGGCGAACCGCTTTCACAACTGTCGAGCCTCCCACATCAATTGAAGTTCGGCGGCTGCGACAGGTCAGGCGACGGCGCCGCCGGCTTGGCGGGCAGCGGGTCGCCGAAGCTCGGTGGCTGGGACAGGTCGGTGGCCGGCGCCGCCGGTGCCGCGCCGCCATTGGCCGGCGCCGCCGGTGCCGCGCCGCCATTGGCCGGCGCCCCGGCGCCATCCGCCGGCGGCGTGCCGAGCGGCGACAGACCCGGCAGTTCCGGCACCTTGAGCTCGATGGTGCCGGGATCGACCACGGCGCCCTTGTAGTGCATCACCATTTGCGGGAAAGCGATGGTGAGCCCGATCATGATCACCTGGATGCCGACAAAGGGCACCGCGCCCCAATAGATCTGGCCGGTGGTGACCGGCGCGATCTGCTTGCCGGTGATGCGGTCGAGATAGGGCACGCGGGCGGCGACCGAGCGCAGGTAGAACAGCGCGAAGCCGAAGGGCGGATGCATGAAGGAAGTCTGCATGTTGACGCCGAGCAGCACGCCGAACCAGATCAGGTCGATGCCGAGCTTGTCGGCGGCGGGCGCGAGCAGCGGCACGATGATGAAGGCGAGCTCGAAGAAATCAAGGAAGAAGGCCAGCACGAAGACCAGCGCGTTGACGCCGATCAGGAAGCCGACCTCGCCGCCGGGCAGCGAGATCAAGAGATGCTCGACCCATTTTTGACCGTTGACGCCGTAGAAGGTCAGCGAGAAGACGCGCGCGCCGATCAGGATGAACAGCACGAAGGAGGACAGCCTGGTCGTCGAGGCCAGCGCCTGCTTGATGACGTCCAGCGACAGCCGCCCCTTTGCCGCCGCCATGATCAATGCGCCGACGGAGCCCATGGCACCGCCTTCGGTCGGGGTGGCGATGCCGAGGAAGATGGTGCCGAGCACCAGGAAGATCAGCGCCAACGGCGGGATCAGCACGATGATCACCTGCTGCGCCAGCCGGGACATCATGTTGATGTTCAGGCCCTTGTCGGCAATCGCCACGATATAGATCAGGATCACGCCGACGCAGGCGCCGAGAATGTCGGCATTGTCGCCATGTGCCGGCGCCAGATAGCGGTAGGCCGCGTAGGACAAAGCGACCGCAACCGCCAGCGCCACGATCAGCGACACCACGCCATGACCGAGCGTGCGGGCTTCGAGCGGCAGGGCCGGCATGGATTTCGGCCGGACGATCGACATGATCAGGATGTAAAGCATGTAGATGCCGGTAAGCACGAGGCCCGGGATCAGCGCGCCGGCATACATGTCGCCGACCGAGCGTCCCAACTGGTCGGCGAGCACGATCAGCACCAGCGACGGCGGGATGATCTGCGCCAGCGTGCCGGAAGCGGCGATGACGCCGGAGGCGACGCGACGGTCGTAGCCATAGCGCAGCATGATTGGCAGGGAGATCAGGCCCATGGCAATGACGGAAGCCGCCACGACACCGGTGGTGGCGGCAAGCAGCGCGCCGACGAAGATGACGGCATAGGCAAGGCCGCCGCGGATCGGCCCGAACAATTGGCCGATCGTATCGAGCAGGTCTTCCGCCATGCCGGATCGTTCCAGCACGATACCCATGAAGGTGAAAAACGGTATCGCCAGCAGCGTGTCGTTCGACATCACCCGGTTGCCGTAGAAGTTTTCCGGCAGTGCATACAGAAGTGGCCAGTCGAGTGTTATCGCCCCGCCCGAATGAGACGACAGCAATACGCCGATGCCGAAAAACAGCAGCCCGTTGGCGGCGAGCGAGAAGGCGACGGGGTAACCGATCAAAAGGAAGATGATCAGCGAGGCGAACATGATCGGCGCCATGTTCTGGGCGATGAACTCGATCATGGGCGCACCTCGCCGGCGAGCGCCTTGGCTTCTTCGGCGAGTGCTTTTGCCTCCAGCTCGGCCTGCTCATGCGCCGATATGAAGGGATTGGGATCGTCCATGTCGCCGCGCATGATGGCGATCTTCTTGATGATCTCGGAGATGCCCTGCAGCGCCAGCAGGAAGAAGCCGGCGAGCAGGATGGCCTTGGCCGGCCAGACGATCAGGCCGCCGGCATTGGTCGACATTTCGCCGCTGCGGAAGGACAGCGACACATAGGGCACGAAATAGATCACCATCAGGGTGACGAACGGCATCAGGAACAGCGTGTGGCCGAGCAGGTCGATCCAGTGCTGCACGCGGCGCGAGAACATGCCGTAGACGATGTCGATGCGGATATGGTCGTTCTGCTTCAGCGTGTAGGCGGCGGCCAGCATGAAGGCGGCGCCGAACAGGTACCATTGCAGTTCCAGCCAAGCATTGGAGGAGATATCGAACACCTTGCGGACGACGGCGTTGCCGGCGCTGACCAGGATCGCCAGCAGGATCAGCCACGACACCCATCTGCCGATGAACTCATTCACACGGTCGATCGTTCTGGATAGAGCGAGCAGCCCTGCCATGCATTCCTCCCTCCAAGCATCGGCTCGAAAATCGGTGTCGATTTTCGGAAAGCAAGATGCGTAATTCAAAATGTCGGAGGCGCGCCGGCTCCCCTAATTTTCCGTCGCGCCGCAGTGGCCCAACGGTATGCCGTGCGTGGCGCGGCGGGTCAACATGGCAGAGACGCGGTCAACACGGTTGTGAGGCGGGGACGCCGATAATCCGCCGGCAAACGGGGAACAATGCAACCAAAGTCTGATAGGGTCAGGCGATCTTCTGCTGATCTCGGCCGGCACCGATCAGCACCAGCATGGCGACGAGGAACAGATACATCCAGGCATCGCGCCATTCGAGCGGGAAATAGCCGGCCCACAGCGATTCGGCCATGCCGAAGGCGGCGGCGCCAAGGGCGGCGCGCGGCGGCGAGAGGTAGCCGCCGACCGCCGTCACAAACAGGACCTTCAAGCCGTAGACCAGCCCGGTCCCGAAGCTGATGTTGCCGTAGTAGATGCCGGCAAGCACACCGGCGAGCGCGGCGCAGAAGCCGCCGAACAGCACTGCGTGGCGAAACACCGCGCGCACGTCGACGCCGCACATCGCCGCCGCCTTGGGGTCGTCGGAGACGGCGCGCCAGCGCCGGCCGAAGCTCGAGCGGGCAAAGGCCCAGGCAGCAAGGATGATGGCCGCCAGCACGGCGGCGCAGTCGAGCAATTGGATCAGCGTCAGCGTCGCCTTGAAGCCGTCGTGCTCGGCGAAGATCACCGGCACGGCCAGCATCGGCGGCAGCCAGAGATCGTGGGTGTCGGCGGCGATGCGGCTGGCCTCTGACAGGAACAGCAATATGCCCAGCGTCGTCACCACTATGGCGTTGGGCGAACGGTCGGCCAGCGGTTCGAAGACGCTGCGCGACAGGACATGGCTGATCAGCGCCGCGTAGAGGAAGGCCGCCAGCACGCCGAGCGCGACGGCGGCGTAGAGCGTCAGCCACAGCGCCTGATAGCCGAAGGCGGCGGTCAGGATCATGGCGTGGCCGCAAAAGGCGAACACGGCGCCATAGGCCAGGTTGGTGCGATGCAGGATGCCATTGGTCAGCACATAGCCGAAGGCGAGAAGCGCATAGAGCGCGCCCGAATGCAGCCCGTTCAGAATCTGCTGGAAGAAATAGAGCATGCACAAACCTCGGAGCATGTCGCCCAAAAGTGCTTGGCGGTTTTGGGGCGACGACATGCTCGAAACAGAGGCCGCGGCAACTCGCGACCTGTGCGGAAGGTTGCATTCGGAATCTAACTTGTCAAACGCGATTTATCGGTTAGATTTCTGGCATGACGGTATCCTGGACCCCGCACCGCTTCACCGGCGGCATTCTGGCGCTCGACACCGCGAACACCGTCGTGCTGCGCAACGACCCGGAAAAGACCTTCGACCGTTTCGACAATCCGGCGGAGATCGCGCGCTTCGCCGAGGCGGCGAGCTGTTTCCGCGCCAGCGAGCTTGGCGGCCGAAGGCTGGAGGCGCCGGCACCGGCGGCGATCGCGCCGGTGGTGCTGTCGATCCGCGAGACGACCGACCGCCTGTTCCGCAACGCCGTGGCCAAGGGCACTATCGCCACCGGCGACCTGCCCGGTTTCCTGGCAGCCTGCGCCGACGGCCTGGCGGAGGGCCGTACCGAAATCGGCGGGCCGGGCCGGCCGTTCGGCGATCCGGCGACGCCGATCGCCTTCGAGGCGGCGCTGGCCGTCTCGGCGCTGTCGCTGCTGCGCGGCGATACGGTGGCGAGGCTCAGGATCTGTCCCAACTGCAGCTGGCTGTTCGTCGACCGCAGCCGCAATTCCAGCCGCCTCTGGTGCGACATGGCAGTGTGCGGCAACCGGCAGAAGGCAAACCGCTATTACCGCCGCCGCACGGCGGCCAGGGAGGCTACCAATGTTTAGGAAAAATTCGCGCTCGATGGTTTTCGGCGCCGCGCTGCTGGCGGTGGCGGCGCTTGGCGCCTGCCGTGATTCCGGCAAGGAGCAGTTGTTCGCCATTTCCGGCAAGCTGTTCGAGTTCAATTACCGGCTGGGCATCGCCACCTATGTCGTCACCCTCAATCCGCTCCGGCCGATGGGAGAAGGCCAGGTCGCGGTGGTCAGCTTCCAGAACCCGGCCGGGGGCGATCCGATCATCGTCAACCAGAAGATCTGGCCAAAGCTGCCGCATATAACGCTGACCAGCCCGCCACTCACCTGCGTGGTCAAGGACAAGCCCTACTCAATCTCGATCCGCATCGAGGACGCCAATGGCACGCTGCTGCAAAGCTTCGAGACGACGCTGACCTCGTCGATGGATCAGTCGGTGCTGCCCGACCGCCCGTTGGTGGTCGGCCCGGTCTACGAGCTCAACAAGGACATGGTCGGTCATGTCGACGGCAAGCTGCCGGGCGAGCCGAAGCCCGACTGCTCGAAGGCTACCTGACGTTCAGGTCGCTGGAATTTTCGTGCCCGGCTGAACCGCCCTAAGTGCCGTCGCATGCGTCAACGGCCGCCGATTGGACTGTCTGTTGCGCGTCGTCTGGCACCTGCGATTTCGTTTGACCTCTCCGGCAAGGGGAGAAAGAGTGCGGCGTCCCACTCCGACGTAGGCTGCGCGATTCCGTGCGCCTCCGCGAAGGAAATGCCTGATGACGCTGCATGACGTCGCGCTCGACGACAAGTTCGACCTTGGCAAGGAGCGCATCTTCCTTTCCGGCGCGCAGGCCGTCATCCGCATGCTCCTTATGCAGCGCGAGCGCGATCGCCGCGCGGGCCTGAATACCGCCGGCTTCGTCTCCGGCTATCGCGGATCGCCGCTCGGCGGTCTCGACATGCAGCTGTGGAGAGCCAAGAAGCAGCTGGCGCAGTCCGACATCGTCTTCCAGCCCGGCCTCAACGAAGAGCTGGCCGCCACCGCCTGCTGGGGCACCCAGCAGGCCGAATTGCTGGGCGAAGGCACGCATGACGGCGTCTTTTCGGTCTGGTACGGCAAGGGGCCGGGCGTCGATCGCTCCGGCGACGTGTTCCGCCACGCCAATCTCGCCGGCTCGTCGAAGCATGGCGGCGTGCTTGCCCTGATGGGCGACGACCATATGGCCGAATCGTCGACCAACGCGCATGCTACCGAATTCCTGTTCGTCGACACCATGGTGCCGATCCTCAACCCGGCCGGCGTGCAGGAGATCATCGACTACGGGCTCTACGGCTTTGCCATGTCGCGCTTCGCCGGCACCTGGGCGGCGATCAAATGCGTCAAGGACAACATCGAATCGACCGCTTCCGTCGATGCCTCGCTCGAGCGGCTCAAGATCGTCGTGCCGCCCTTCGACATGCCGCCCGGCGGCCTCAATATCCGCCACGAGATCGACATGCTCGGCCAGGAGGAGCGGCTGCACGAGTACAAGCGCAACGCCGCATCCGCCTTCATCCACGCCAACGGGCTGAACCGCATCGTCTATTCGGGCGGACGCAACCCGAAGCTCGGCGTCATCACCATCGGCAAGAGCTACCTCGACGTGCGCCAGGCGCTGGAGGATATCGGCATCGACGAGGCTGCCGCCAACCGCATCGGCATCCGCCTGTTCAAGGTCGGCTGCCCGTGGCCGCTCGACCTGCAGCATGTCGCCGACTTCGCCCGCGGCCTCGACACCATCGTCGTCGTCGAGGAGAAGCGCTCGCTGATCGAGGTGCAGCTGCGCGAAAACCTCTACCGCACCGCCAGCCAGCCGGTCATCGTCGGCAAAAAGGACGAGCGCGGCGACTGGCTGTTCCCGGCCAAGGGCGCGCTCGACCCGAACGAGATCGCTATCGCGCTGGGAGAGCGGATCCTGCGCACCATCGGTCCGTCGGAGGAGATCGCGGCGCGGGTGGCGAAACTGGGCCAGTTCCAGGCCATGCTCGCCGACACCGTCGACATCGGCTCGCGCACGCCCTTCTTCTGCTCCGGCTGCCCGCACAATTCCTCGACCAAGGTGCCGGACGGGTCGCTGGCCGCCGCCGGCATCGGCTGCCATTTCATGGCGCTGTGGATGGACAGGAACACCGTCGGCTTCACGGCGATGGGTGGCGAAGGCGCTCAGTGGGTCGGCCAGGCGCCGTTCTCGAAACGCGGCCACATCTTCCAGAATCTCGGCGACGGCACCTACAATCACTCCGGCGCGCTGGCGATCCGCTTCGCGCTGTCGAGCGATGCCAACATCACCTACAAGATCCTCTACAACGACGCCGTCGCCATGACCGGCGGCCAGCCGCATGAGGGCGGGCTGACCGTCGACATGATCGCCAGGCAGGTGCGGGCCGAAGGCGTCGAGCGCATCGCCATCGTCACCGACGAGCCGGACAAATACGCGGGGAAGGCCGACTTCCCGGCTGGCGCGACCATCCATCACCGCGACGACCTCGACCTCGTCCAGCGCGAATTGCGCGGGGTCAAGGGCATCTCCGTGCTCCTCTACGACCAGACCTGCGCCGCCGAGAAGCGCCGCCGCCGCAAGCGCGGCACCTTCCCCGACCCCGACAAACGCGTCTTCATCAACGAGCTGGTCTGCGAGGGGTGCGGCGATTGCGGCGTGCAATCCAACTGCGTGTCGATCCAGCCGGTCGAGACCGAATTCGGCCGCAAGCGGCGCATCGACCAGTCGAGCTGCAACAAGGATTTCTCCTGCGTCAACGGCTTCTGCCCGTCCTTCGTTACCGTGCACGGCGCCAAGATCAGGAAGGCCGAAGGCATCGCCGGCAGGACCGACCCGCTCGACGGCGTGCCCGCACCGGCCGAGTTTTCGCTCGGCGCGCAGGGCTGGGCCGGGATCATCGACGGCGTCGGCGGCACTGGCGTCGTCACCATCGGCGCGGTGCTCGGCATGGCGGCGCATCTCGAAGGCAAGGGCTGCGGCATGATCGACATGGCCGGCCTTGCCCAGAAGGGCGGCTCGGTGTTCACCCATGTGCGCATCGCGCGCACGCCGGACGAAATCCACGCCATCCGCGTTTCGGCCGGCAAAGCCGACCTGGTGCTCGGCTGCGACCTCGTCGTATCCGGCGCGCAGAAGGTGCTGGCCGCTGTGCGCGAGAACCACACCATCTTCCTTGCCAACACCGCCGAGATCATGCCCGGCGAATTCACCCGTTCGGCCGATTTCTCGCTGCCCGTCGAGCGGCTGAAAAAGGCGATCCGCACTGCTGCCGGCGACGGCAAGGCGCATTTCTTCGATGCCACCCGGACCGCCACCCAATTGTTCGGCAATTCGCTCGGCGCCAACATGTTCATGCTCGGCTTCGCCTTCCAGCATGGCGGGCTGCCGCTGTCGGCCGAGGCGGTCGAGAAGGCTATTGAGCTGAATGGCGAGGCGGTTGCTATGAACGTCGCCGCGTTTCGCTGGGGCCGTCGCGCCGCGCATCAGCCGGGTTTCGTGCGCGGCCTCGTTAGCCAGCCGGGCAAGGCGGCCATCGCGCCCGCCGAGACGCTGGACGAGATCATCGCCCGTCGCGTCATTTTCCTGACCGGCTACCAGAACGCAGCCTACGGCAAGCGCTATGCCGAGAGGCTCGCCACGCTGCGCTCTGCGGAGGCCAAGGCGGTGCCGGGCTCGACGGTGGTGACCGAAGCTGCCGCCCGCAACCTGTTCAAGCTGATGGCGATCAAGGACGAATACGAGGTGGCGCGCCTCTATACCGATGGTTCCTTCGCGGCCGAGCTGTCCAAGCAGTTCCAGAGCTACGAGAAATTGGAATTCCATCTGGCGCCGCCGATCCTCGGCCGGCGCGGCAATGACGGCAAACCGAAAAAGTCGAGCTTCGGGCCGTGGATGCTGAAAGGGTTGCGCTTGCTCTCGGCGCTGAAAGGCCTGCGCGGCACGGCTTTCGACCTCTTCAGCCTTACCGCCGAGCGGCGCAGGGAGCGGCAGCTTCTGGCGCAATACGAAGCCGATCTGGAGTTGATCGCGTCAGCACTTTCGCCTGGCGGGATCGAGGCGGCCGCAGCGCTTGCCTCGGTGCCGGCACTGATCCGCGGCTACGGCCATGTCCGGCAGGCCAGCGCCGAAAAGGCCGCCGGCGAGCGTTCGAGACTGGTAGAACGCCTTGTGAAAGCGACGGAAAGGCCCGAACTCCAGGCCGCCGAATGACCCGAGAAGCGCCCGAAAATCAGGCGTTTCAGCCCAGGCTAAAGGTTTTTTAATGGGACTATGGCAAGGCTGGGGCTCAATGGGCGCCAGTAATGGGCAGAACAAAAACCGATAACATCCCCGTGGATGTTTATATCCAGTTTGTGCGCTCGTTGTTCGACAACGCGCACATGCTGGTCATCGGCGCGAGCTGCCACGCCATCGTCAGCCTCATGGTCTACTGGCGCAACGGCCAGTCGGTTTTTCTCATCCTTGCCGCGGCGCTGCTTGGTATCGGCGTTTGGCGTTACTTCAGCCTGCGGCGCTTCCATCGCTCGGGCGGCGAGATCCGCGACGCCGCGGATGCGACGCGGTGGGAGCGCGAATATATACTGAAAGGCAGCCTGCAGGGGCTGCTGCTGGGGCTCTTTTGCTTCATTTCCATCTACGTCTACTCGGATTCCTATGCCGAGATCGGAGCGCTTGCCATAACGCTCGGCTCGCTGGTGACAGTCGTTGGCCGGAACTACGGCTCGCCGCGCATGGTCATGATCTTCGCGGTGACCTTCGTCGGACCGATCGCCGCAGCCCTCATCCTCAGGGTCGACATCCCCTATGTCGTGCTCGGGCTGCTAATCATCCCCTTCATGTTCATCATCAAGGGCAGCGCCGACCACGTCCGCAACGTGCTGTTCTCGGCCGTCGTCGGACACAAGCAGGCGCGGCAGCTGGCGCAGCGCTTCAACCGGGCCCTCAACACCATGTCGCATGGCCTGGTCATGCTTGGCCCCGACGGCAAGGTGGTGGTTGGCAACGCCGAAGCCGCCCATCTGATGTCGCTCAAATCGCCGGACCAACTGCTCGGGCGTTCGATCCATTCGCTGCTCATGCGCGGCGTTGCCGGCGGCATGCTGGCGCCGAAGGACTGCCGCTATGTCGAGGCACAGCTGACGCGCGCGCTGCGCGAGGGACGCGACCGCAAGGTTCTGGTGTCGTTCTCCAATGGCCAGCACTTCGAATTCTCGGCGCGCGAGGGCAGCCAGGACCTTGGCGTCATCACCTTCGAGGACGTCACCGCGCGTGTCGAGGCGGAGGAGAAAATCCGCTTCATGGCGCGCTACGACAACCTTACTGGCCTGCCTAACCGCGCCTATTTCCACGAGCTGGTCGGGGAACTGATGGCCTCCGGCGACCGGGATCGCCTGTGCGGCCTGGCGGTGGTCGACCTCGACGATTTCAAGAGCGTCAACGACACGCTCGGCCATCCCGTCGGCGACGGCCTGATCTATGCCGTCGCGGAACGTCTGGCGGCCATTGCCGGGCAAGGCATCACCGTAAGCCGTTTCGGCGGTGACGAATTCATGATCTTCTTCGACCGCATAGAGGACGAAAGCCACCTGAGCGGCCTACTCGACCTGATCTTCGCCGACCTGCAGGGCGAGGTCGACGTCGCCGGTCACGGGCTGCGCATCCAGGCCAGCGCCGGCGCGGTGCTGTCCAAGGTCGAGGACACCGACGTCGACGCCATGATCGTCAAGGCCGACCTAGCGCTCTACAAGGCCAAGGAACTCGGCAAGAACAACTGGCGGCTGTTCGAAGCATCGATGGACGCCGCCTTCCGTAACCGCCAGCTGATGAAGGCGGACCTGCGCAGCGCCGTGGAAAGCAAGGGGTTGCGCGTGGTCTATCAGCCGATCGTATCGATGAGCACTATGCGCATCGCCAGCTGCGAGGCCCTGTGCCGCTGGGACCATCCCGATCTCGGGCCGATTTCGCCCAGCATCTTCATCCCGCTGGCCGAGGAGATGGGCATCATCTCCGAGATCAGCACCTTCGTGCTGCAAGCGGCCTGCGCCGAATGCGCCAAATGGCCGGACCAGACCAGCGTCTCGGTCAACCTCTCCGCCAAGGATTTCCGTAACCACGACGTCATCCAGAAGGTCCGCGATGCGCTGGCCGCATCCGGGCTCGCGGCCGGCCGCCTCGAGATCGAGGTCACCGAGACCGCGCTGCTCGACGACAAGTCGCTGACGCGCCAGTACATCGAGGAGCTGAAGCAACTCGGCGTACGCATCGCGCTCGACGATTTCGGCACCGGCTATTCCAGCCTGAGTTATCTCCACAAGCTGCCGCTCGACAAGATCAAGATCGACCGTTCGTTCCTGATGGACGTCACCCAGAACCCGCGTTCGCTCGACCTCTTGAAGGGGGTCGTCGACCTGACCCGGATCCTCGGCCTTACCGTCACGGTCGAAGGCGTAGAGACCTTCGAGCAGCTCAAGATCCTGCTGCACTCGGTGAAGCCTGACCTGGTCCAGGGCTTCCTCTTCGGCGCCGCGCTGAGCGCGTCGGGCATTGAGACCATGTCCAACGTGACCTGGCCTTTCGCCGCCGAATTGCGGCCCGCCGCGAAGCTCGCCGCCACCTGAATATCCGTCAAAAAACCCCGTTTGCCCGCCCTTGGGGTTTAACCATTTGTTAACGTTAATTTAGAGTAAACGAAAAAGCTCGGAATTTCGCTTCTGGTTCCTTCACCTGTTCGCTATTGTCCTTTTGCGGTGGCACGAGGGCAAAAAAAGTGGAAGCTCAGTTAGTGGGTACGCCCCTGGCGGCGTCTAAAGCCAGGGGTCAGCATCGTCCCTCGGTGTTTTCAGATCACATCATGGAAGTTCTGGATCACATCGAATATCGCCTTTGCGACGGTGCCGAAGACCTTGAGGCGATCTATCGGCTTCGGTACAATTCCTACCTTCATGCAGGCATGGTGAAGTCCGATGCTTCCCGCATGGTGAAGGACAGGTTCGACGATCTTCCGAATTCCTATCGCTTTGGCGTGTTCTTCGATGGCGCACTCGTCAGCACCATCAGAATTCACTACGCCAACGCGAAATATCCTGTCTCCCCCAGCACCGACGTGTTCGGCGATGTGCTGGCCCGGCGCCTGGCGGCCGGCGAAACCTTCGTCGATCCGAGCCGGTTCGCCGCCGATCTCGAGTGGTCGAGCAGCCTGCGCGTGCTGCCCTATGTGACGCTGAGGCTTGCGGTCGTTGCCTGCAGCCATTTCAAGCCGACCTTTTGCCTGACGGCCATCAAGGAAGAGCATTCCGCCTTCTATCATCGCATCTTCCGATCCGAGCAGGCGGTGCCTCCGCGGAACTATCCGGGACTTACCGTCCCCGTGCATCTGTTCCAGTCGAAGTGCTCCGACAACATGCAGGCGACGCTGGACCGCTTCCCGTTCTTCAATTCCACGACGTTCGAACAGCGCATGCTTTTCCAGCGCCCCAAGCGGGGCGAGTTGGCGCCGCTGACCATCCTGCCCACCGCCAAATACTTCGAAGCGGCCTGAGCCTCGCAGCTTTTTCTCGGCTGTTGCCGTACCGAAGCCCGCGACATTTTGTTGGACGACATGCGTCGGCCGGAGCCTTCCGGGCGCGCCCGCGTTGTAAGGAGCGACAGGCACCGCCTGCAGATTGTATCGCCTGGAGCGGCGATCACCACTTTTGGAAAGGACCCCGACATGACCATTTCCGCGCTTACGCTGACCCCGTTGATCTCGCTGATCGCCGGCGTGCTGATCCTGGTCATGCCCAGGCTGCTGAACTACATCGTCGCGCTCTATCTGATCATCGCCGGCCTGCTCGGATTGTTCCCGCATCTCGCCGGCTGACGGGCCTGCCAAGCCGCCGCCTTCAACTTTCCTTTGAGGCTGTTGTGCCGGGCGATGCGGCAATAGCGCCATTGCTCTGCGTCCAGCTTTTCGCTATGTGCCTCCAAGATGTCTTCGAAGGGGTATTCCTATGGCTGATCACACGCCGACCGGTCCTGTCGAACTGGGCGCGAAGATGGACTATGCCGAGCATGACCGCACCTATGCGGGCTTCCTGGCGCTGGCCAAATACGGTTCGCTCTTTTGCCTCGCCGTGATGATTTCGATGGCTTTCGGCTTCTTCGTGGGCGGCTTCTTCTCGGCGGTCATCCTCTGGGCCGTGATCCTGGCCGCCGGCTTCTTCATTCTCCGGTAGACGTTCCAAACCCTTTGCCTCGGACGTCGCCGGAGGCCCCGGCCGGCGTCCCGCGCAGACAGGTTCCAGCCGAAAGGATCATGCGGTGGGGCAGACGGTTTTCATCCCTCGTGAGCTTGACGCGAACGAGCCGCGCGTTGCTGTCTCGCCGGACACGGTGAAGCGACTGGCCGGCCTCGGCTTCGAGGTGGTGGTCGAAAAAGGCGCGGGCACCGGCTCGCGCATCCCCGACGAGGAATTCGCCAAGGCGGGCGCCGCGATCGGCAAGGCCGCCGATGCCTCGAAGGCCGATGTCGTGCTCAAGGTGCGCCGACCGACGGACGCCGAGCTCAAGGGCTACAAGCAAGGTGCCGCCGTCATCGCCATCATGGATCCCTACGGCAACGACGCGGCCGTCGCCGCCATGGCCGAGGCCGGCATCACCGCTTTCTCGATGGAGTTCATGCCGCGCATCACCCGCGCGCAGGTGATGGATGTGCTGTCCTCGCAGGCCAATCTCGCCGGCTACCAGGCGGTGATCGATGCGGCTGCCGAATATGACCGGGCGCTGCCGATGATGATGACGGCGGCCGGCACCGTGCCGGCGGCCAAGGCCTTCATCATGGGCGTCGGCGTCGCCGGCCTGCAGGCCATCGCCACCGCGCGCCGGCTTGGCGCCGTGGTCACCGCCACCGACGTGCGTCCGGCGGTGAAGGAGCAGGTGCAGTCGCTCGGCGCGAAATTCCTGGCCGTCGAGGACGAGGAGTTCAAGGCGGCCGAGACGGCGGGCGGCTATGCCAAGGAAATGTCGAAGGAATACCAGGCCAAGCAGGCGGCACTGACCGCCGAGCACATCGCCAAGCAGGATATCGTCATCACCACGGCGCTGATTCCCGGACGTCCGGCGCCGAAGCTGGTGTCGGCGGCGATGGTCGCCTCGATGAAGCCGGGCTCGGTGATCGTCGACCTTGCGGTCGAGCGCGGCGGCAATGTCGAGGGCGCGCAAGCCGGCAAGGTCGTGACCACGGCCAATGGCGTCAAGATTGTCGGCCATCTCAACGTGCCGGGCCGCGTCGCTGCGTCGGCCTCCCTGCTCTATGCCAAAAACCTGTTCGCATTCCTCGAGACGCTGGTCGACAAGGAGAGCAAGTCGCTTGCCATCAAGCGCGACGACGAACTGGTCAAGGCGACCATGCTGACCGATGCTGGCCAAGTGGTGCACCCCAACTTCGCCAAGGCCGACCAGCAGCCGCGCGTTGAACCGGCGGCAATCCCGGCGACGACCATGGCCGCCGACGCCGCGCCGAAAGCCGCGCCCAAAAAGGCGGCTGACAAGAAAAGCACAAGCAAGCCCGCTGCCAAGTCGAAGGGGATCGCGTGATGGACGCCTTGCAGAAAGCCCTCGACCAGCTCGATCAGGCAACCGCCGCGGTCAGGCTCGCGGTGCACGATCTGGCCACCGCCCCAGCCGCCGAGGCAGCGGGCGACGCCGCTCATGCGCTCTCCGGCGGCGCCATCGACCCCTTCGTCTTCCGCTTCGCCATCTTCGTGCTGGCGATCTTCGTCGGCTACTACGTCGTCTGGTCGGTCACGCCGGCCCTGCACACGCCGCTGATGGC
>NZ_RZOI01000700.1:0-3135 GCF_004022645.1 Mesorhizobium sp. M4A.F.Ca.ET.020.02.1.1
GACCGGACGATGCCCAATCGCTTCGATATCTTCATCAGCCGTCTCGAAACCAAAACCGCCCGCGAAGGCGTGCCGCTATCCCCGATAAGCGACCAGCACCGCCCCCGCCGCGATAAGGAAAACGCCAAGCCAGTTCGCTCCGGAGAGGCGCTCGCCGAGAAGGACCGCGCCAAACACCGCCACAAGCACGACGCTTAGTGCGGTGCGACGGGCGCGGACGGCTCTCGAACGCGGGGGGGACGGCGGTATCCCTTAGAGATACCGCGACACTTTCGCTTCCAGAAGCTGCACCAGCTCCGGATCCATGAATTCATAGTCGTCCGGGATGTCGAGGCAGATTAACCGCGCCTTCTTCAGGCTCGACCGGAATTTCTTCTGCAGCTTGGCGCGGTGCGCCTTTTCCATCACGAAGATGATGTCGGCCCAGGCGACGAGCTCATGCGTCAGCGGATTGTCGGCGTCGTGATTGGTGCCGGCGGATTCGACCTCGATATCCCTGCGTTTGGAAAACACCTGCTCGGCCGTCGGGCTGCGCAAGCGGTTCTGGCTGCAGACGAAGAGGACGTTCTTCAAGGGTTGTTACTCAAGCATGATCTTGTCCGAAAACCGGTATCCACTTTCGGGCTTAGCGCGCCAGGTCCGCCACCACGGCATCCAGCACGATCATCCCGGCCGTCGTCGCCCGCAGCCGCGAATTGCCGACCGGCGCGACAAGCCCTTCTTCCTGCAGCACCGCCAGTCGCGCGCTTGACAGGCCGCGTCCGGAAAACGCCTCGTAGCGCGACAGGTCGATGCCTTCGGCCAGCCTCAGCCCCATTAGCAGGAACTCGTCGGCCTCTTCCGAGCGCGTCAAAATCTCGCCGCCGGTGACGCCATGGCCCCTGGCCTCGACCAGATTGGCCCAGGTCTCCGGCATCCTCTCGGCGATCGTCACCGTGCGGCGCCCGTTCTCAACGAATCGGCCATGCGCGCCGGGGCCGACGCCGACATATTCGCCGTAGCGCCAGTAGGTCAGATTGTGCCGGCTTTCCGCGCCAGGCCTGGCATGGTTGGAAATCTCGTAGGCCGGCAGCCCATGCGCGGCGGTCACCTCCTGCGTCAGCGCGTAGAGATCGGCGGCATGGTCGTTGTCGGGAATGGTGAACTTCTTCGCCGCGTGCAGCGCGTGGAACGGCGTGCCTTCCTCGATCGTCAGCTGGTAGAGCGAAAGATGGTCGGCGGCATGGCCGATCGCCTGCTCGAGCTCGGCCTGCCAGCCCTCCGGCGTCTGGCCCGGCCGGGCATAGATCAGGTCGAAGGAGAGGCGCGGAAAGATCTCGCGGGCGAGACCGATGGCGTGCAGCGCCTCCTCGACATTGTGCAGCCGGCCGAGGAAACGCAGATCCTTGTCGTTCAGCGCCTGCACGCCGAGCGACACCCGGTTGACGCCCGCCGTTCGGTAGCCGCGGAAGCGTTCGGCCTCCACCGAGGAGGGATTGGCCTCCAGCGTCACCTCGATGCCGCTGGGCACCGTCCAGTTCCTTGCCACGGCGTCCAGCACGGTGGCCACCGTTTCCGGCTTCATTAGCGACGGTGTGCCGCCGCCGAGGAAGATGCTGGTCACCTCGCGCGGCCCGGTGCGGGCGCGCATCGTCGCCAGTTCCGCCTCGAACGCGCGCGCAAAGCGTTCCTGGTCGACCGGCTGGTGGCGGACATGGCTGTTGAAGTCGCAATAGGGGCATTTGGCCGCGCAGAACGGCCAATGGATGTAGACGCCGAAGCCGGGGCCGCGGTCGAGCAGCATCTCAGGCCGAGCCCAGCCGCGCTTTGGCGAATTTCTGGAAGGCGCGGGCGCGGTGCGACAGCGCCGTCGGCTGGCCGGGCTTCCAGCCGTGCTTTTGCTCGGCGCTCATCTCGCCGAAGGTCTTTTCGAAACCATTGGGCAGGAACACCGGATCGTAGCCGAAGCCGAGCGTGCCGCGCGGCGGCCACACCAGCGTGCCTTCGGCCTCGCCGCGATAATATTCGGCCTCGCCGTCGGGAAACGCCAGGCAGATGACAGCGACGAAGCGGCCCGCGCGCTGCGCGGCTTCAGCCGCGCCGACTTCCTGCAGCGCCACCTCGGTGCGCTGCATGGCCATGCCGAAGTCGCGGCTGCCGTCGGGCGTCTCGGCCCAGTTGGCGGTGTAGACGCCGGGCGCGCCGTCTAGCGCGTCGACGCAGAGGCCGGAATCGTCGGACAGCGCCGGCAGGCCGGTGGCCTTGGCCGCGGCATATGCCTTGATGTAGGCGTTCTCCTCGAACGTCGTGCCGGTCTCGTCCGGCTCGGGCAGGCCGTACTCCTTGGCCGATTTCGCCTCGAAGCCGAATGGCGCCATCAGGTCGGCGAACTCGCGCAGCTTGCCTTCATTGTGGCTGGCAACGACGATCTTGTGTCCGTTCAAAGAATGCATCACAGGCCCCAGATCCTTGGCTCGGCGAATTCGATCGAATTGCCCGAAGGGTCGCGAAAATAGATCGAGCGCCCGCCTTGCGGCCATTCGAAGTCGCTTTCGATGGCGACATCTTTCGCCGCGAGGTGCTGGCGCCAACCGGCAATCTCCTCCGCGCTCGCGGCAAAGCAAAGATGGCCCTCGCCCACTGTGCCATGCGGCGGCACCTTCAGCCTGGCATCGGGTGCCGGCGGGATCTTGGTCGCCTCGGCGTTGAACAGCAGCAGCACGCCCGTCCCGCAGCGGAAGAAGACGTGGCGGCCTTCGACCCTGCCGATCAGGTCGAGGCCGAGCACGTCGGCATAGAATTGCTCGGCAGCGTGTAGGTCGGTGACGTAGAGCGCTGATTCCAAAATTGCCGAGGGTGTCACGAGGCACCCCCCTCTGGCCTGCCGGCCATCTCCCCCTCAAGGGGGGAGATTGGCAGTTCTCGTGCCGCTGCACCCCTTGCACCGCCGATAATTGGCGAAGGCCGGCCGTATATCCAATCTCCCCCCTTGAGGGGGAGATGGCCGGCAGGCCAGAGGGGGGTGCCCAGGCTCGGCATTCGAAACCTACGCCACCGCCATCTGCTGCAGGCTGACCAAGCGCGAAATGCCTTTCTTGGCGAGGCCCATCAGCGACGCGAACTGCTCCTCCGAGAACGGCTCGCCTTCCGCCGTGC
>NZ_RZOI01000701.1:0-3132 GCF_004022645.1 Mesorhizobium sp. M4A.F.Ca.ET.020.02.1.1
CGGCCGGGTCGCCGGCAAAGCGATGATCTACTTCCTGTTCTTCTCGACGCTGGCGCTGGTCGTCGGCCTCGTCGTCTCCAATGTCGTCCAGCCCGGCGCCGGCATGCACATCAATCCGGCGACGCTCGACGCCAGCAAGGTGTCGACCTTCACCGAGAAGGCGCATGACACGACCATCGTCGGCTTCCTGATGAACATCATTCCCGACACCATCACTGGCGCCTTCGCGCAGGGCGATATCCTGCAGGTGTTGTTCTTCTCGGTGTTGTTCGGCGTCGCGCTGGCCCTGGTCGGCGATCGCGGTCGTCCGGTGGTCGACTTCCTGCAGGCGCTCACCGCGCCGATCTTCCGCCTCGTCGCCATCCTGATGAAGGCCGCCCCCATCGGCGCCTTCGGCGCCATGGCTTTCACCGTCGGCAAATACGGCATCGGCGCGATCGCCAACCTCGCCTTCCTGATCGGCACCTTCTACCTGACGTCGCTGCTCTTCGTGCTGGTCGTGCTCGGCGCGGTGGCATGGTACAACGGCTTCTCGATCCTGGCGCTGATCCGCTACATCAAGGAAGAGCTGCTGCTGGTGCTCGGCACCTCGTCCTCGGAAGCCGCCCTGCCTGGCCTGATGGCCAAGATGGAGCGCGCTGGCTGCAACCGGTCGGTGGTCGGCCTGGTCATCCCGACCGGCTATTCCTTCAACCTCGACGGCACCAACATCTACATGACGCTGGCCGCGCTGTTCATCGCTCAGGCCACCGACACACCGCTCACCTTCGGCGACCAGATCCTGCTGCTGCTGGTGGCCATGCTGAGCTCCAAGGGTGCCGCCGGCATCACCGGCGCCGGCTTCATCACGCTGGCCGCCACGCTCTCGGTCGTGCCTTCGGTGCCGGTCGCCGGCATGGCGCTGATCCTCGGTGTCGACCGCTTCATGTCGGAATGCCGGGCGCTGACCAACTTCGTCGGCAACGCCGTGGCCACCATCGTCGTGGCGCGCTGGGAAGGCGAGCTCGACCAGACGCAATTCGCCGCCGCCATGGCTGGCCAGTTGCCGGAAGAAGCCGACTTGGCGCTGTCGGGCGGTCTCCAGCCAGCCTGACCCCGTCAGGCGCCTCCCAAGCATGGAGAGGCCGCGGCCGGTAAAACCGGTCGCGGCCTGTTCTTTTTGCCGGTCGCCGCATAGGCTGGCGCGGGCTGGTCGTCCGGCCTTGTCACCAGCGCCGAGGGGCCGGCAATGAGCAGCAAATTTCCCGAGATCTACCTGATCCGCCATGGCGAAACCGAATGGAGCGCCTCGGGCAAGCACACCGGTCGCACCGACATTCCGCTGACGGCGAAGGGTGAGGAGACCGCCCGCGGCCTCACCGATCGCCTCAAGGGCCTGTCCTTCCAGGCGGTGTGGTCGAGCCCTTCGCAGCGTGCCTTCGACACCTGCCAACTTGCCGGCTTCGGGGAAAGTGCTGTGAAGAACCCGGACCTCCAGGAATGGGACTACGGCGCCTATGAAGGCGTGACGACGAAGGAGATTGTCGCCGGTCGCCCCGGCTGGAACGTGTTTCGCGACGGCTGTCCCGGCGGCGAGCAGGCCGCCGATGTCGGCGCCAGGGCCGATGCCATCATCGCCGGGCTCCGCGTTGTCGCTGGCAATGTCCTGATCTTTTCGAGCGCGCATTTCCTGCGCGTGCTCGCGGCGCGGTGGATCGGACTGCCGCCTGAAGGCGGCGAACATTTCGTGCTGGACACGGCGAGTCTCAGCGTTCTCGGCTATGAGCACGATTTGAGCGAGCCTGTCATCCGCAGGTGGAATCAGAGGTAGCCGATCGGGTGTCCCCCTCATCCGGCCGCTTAGCGGCCACCTTCTCCCCGAGGGGAGAAGAGGAGGAAGCGCCCGCGCCTCTGATCTCCTCTCCCCTCGGGGGGAGGTCGCATGCCCCGAATTGCCCTTCGCAATTCGGTTGGCGATCCGGGCGAGGGGGAATGCTAGACGCTGTCGCCCTCAAGCATTGTCAGTTCCTCGACCGTCAGGTGCCGTGCCTTGCCCTTCGCGAGTTCGCCGAGCTGTAAGAGCCCGACAGCCACCCTGATCAGCCTCAGCACCTCGACGTCGAAGGCGGCAAGTAGCCGGCGGATCTGGCGGTTGCGGCCTTCGTCGAGCACGACCTCCAGCCAGGCCGTGCGGCCGCCGCTGCGCAGCAGCTCGATCGAGCGCGCCGTCAGCAGTTCGCCGTCGACCGTCGCGCCGTCGCGAAACCGTGCCAGCATGGCGTCGTCGGGCGCGGTGCCGATCTGCACGTGATAGGTCTTGTCGACATGCGAGGCCGGATCGAGCAGTCCGTTCGCCCAGCGCGTGTCATTGGTCATCAAAAGCAGGCCTTCGCTGGCTTTGTCCAGCCGCCCGACGGGCGACACGAAGGGCAGGTCGAGCCCCTCGAGGCAATCGTAGACCGTGCCGCGTCCTTCGGGATCGTCGCGGGTTGTGACCAGCCCGCGCGGTTTGTTGATCATCAGATAGACCTTGCGCTCGGCAACGACCTGCTCGCCGTCAACCGCGATGCGGTCGCGGTCGAGATCGATGCGCAGCGATGGATCGCGCGCGACCTTGCCTGCCACCCGCACGCGGCCCTCCGCGATCAGTACCTCGGCCTGCTTGCGCGAGCACAGCCCAAGCTTCGACAGCGCGCGACTGAGGCTGACACCCGCGCTCGCAGCGCGTCTGGTGGTATGCTGCGGTCGTGCCATGATCCGGCGTTCTTTCCCGATGGACGGCGACAGATGCCACGGGTGGCGGCGGGATCGCAACCCGCCTGGGTTCCATTCGTCTTCAGGAAGCTGGATCGTGCCGCTGCAAAATCCTGATCGACTTTGTCATCTTAAATGTTGACTGGAGATGTCATGTTTCATAGTCAGCTTGGCATCGGCGGCATAGGCCGATTTCGGGAAGTCCATGGAAACCAGGATCGTGCCGGAGAACGACAGGCGAACGACCAAGCGCGGCAACATCACCCGGCGCGCCGCGCTCGGGCTGTTCCTGCTGCCCATGGCCGCCTCCGCCGAGGCGCGGCCGCTGCGCATCGTCTGCCTCGACGACGGGTTGGCCGAGACCCTGCTGATGCTTGGCGTCAGGCCGGTCGCCATCGC
>NZ_RZOI01000702.1:0-3129 GCF_004022645.1 Mesorhizobium sp. M4A.F.Ca.ET.020.02.1.1
AGTCGCTGTAGTCGATCTTGTAGCCGTTCTCTTCCATCAGCTTGTCGGCCGGATAGTAGGCGCCCGACAGCATCATGGTGGCGGTGCCGACATCGTAGACCTGAACGACTGTCGGCTGCTTGCCTGCGCGGAAGGCGGCGATGGTGTTCTGCAGCGTCGCGTCATAATTGCCCTGGCTGGTGCAGACCGCCTCATAGTCGGACTGCGAGGCATTGAAGTTCTTGCACAGCGTGTCGACGACGCGCGCGAGGTCGCCCGAAAGGCCGAACCAGAAATCGAATTTGACGGGCGCGGCGGCGGCAGGCTGCGCCAGCGTCAGGCCAAGAGCGCCGGCGGCAAGGGCGGCAAGGCCCTGCTTGATGATCGACATGGATTTGATTCCCTTTTGAGTGGCTGGTGACATCAGGCTGTGCGCAAGTCCTTGCCCGCTCTCATAGAGAAGGTATGTGACAGTTCTGCTGTGGCCTGCGGGTCTGTGGAAAAGCCGATTGGCACGCGGACAGGACCGCGTTTCAAAGCCTCGCGAGTGTTTTTGACATCGGCGTCGGACAGGTGCGGCAGGCGATATTGCCGCCCCCGCATGAGATCGTCTCGGGCGCCTCTGCAACCGAACGCGCACGCCGTAGTTGCACGGGCAATAACTGATTCTTCAAGCGTCCAGCCCTAATCAATTTCATTGCTTGATTATTGCGGGAAGATCAGGTGACGCGAGATGTTGACGGTCTATAATTGTATCGTGCACGAGCATGATCTGAGATTGGTCGCACTGGCGGCACTCATCTGCGGCATTTCTTCCTTCTCGGCGGTCAATCTGCTTCGCCACGTCGACCGCTCGACCAATAGAAACCGCTATGCCTGGCTGATGATTGCCGCCACCTCGACCGGTTTCGGCATCTGGGCGACGCATTTTATCGCCATGATCGCCTTCTCGCCGGGAATACCGAACGCCTACAACACCGAGTTGTCGGTGCTTTCGCTTGCCGCGGCCGTCCTGCTTACCGCCGCCGGCATGTGGATCGCCACCTTGCGCGGCGGCATCGAGCACTACCTTGTCGGCGGCGCCGTGCTCGGTGTCGGCATCGGCACGATGCACTATACCGGCATGGCGGCGTTCGAGGTGCAGGGCCGGGTCGTCTGGGATCAGCTGCTTGTCGGGATCTCGCTGGTCGCCGGCATCACGCTTGCCGCGATGTCGCTTTTTGTTGCGCTGCACCGCCCCTCGACGCTGAGAACGGTCAGCGCCGCCGTGCTTTTGACGCTGGCGATCTGCACCTTGCACTTCATCGCGATGGGGGCCGTGTCGATCTATCCGGATAGCTCGATCGAGATCTCGCAATACACGATCGAGCCAATGTCGCAGGCCTTCGCGGCGGCCGCCGCCAGCCTGGTCATCCTCGTGCTTTCGGCGGCGGCCCTGTGGATCGACCTGCGCTTCCGCCGCCACCAGGCGGAGGCCGAGCGCATGCATGGCCTGGCCAATGCAGCGGTCGAAGGCCTCATCGTCTGCGACGGCACCCGCATCGTCAGCGCCAATGACAGCATCGCGGCATTGTCCGGCATCGCCTCAACGACACTGAACACCATGGTGCTCAGCGACCTCTTCGGCGAGCGTTCCGCCACCGCCATGGCCCAAGCGGACGGGCAGGCACGGGAAACCGACCTCAAGAGCCATGACGGCACCATGATCCCCGTCGAGCTGATCGCCAGGCCCATCGACTATTGCGGCAAGCCGCACAGCGTGGTCGCCGTGCGCGACATCCGCGAGCGCAAGAAGGCGGAGCAGGAGATCATCCGCCTCGCCCACTACGACCCGCTGACCGGGCTTGCCAACCGCCGCAGCTTCAACAGCCGGCTGGAAGCCGAGATCGCCGCGGCGGGCCGCGGCGGCAAGGACGGTCAGCTCGCGCTCATGCTGCTCGACCTCGACCGGTTCAAGGAAGTCAACGATCTGTTCGGCCATGCCGCCGGCGACGCGATGCTGCAGAAGGTGGCGCAATGCGCCTCGAGCAAACTTCGCCACGGGCAGATGCTGGCCCGCCTCGGCGGCGATGAATTCGCCATCATCGCGCCCAACCTCCCCGACCCACAGGCGGCCGGCCGTATCGCCGAGGCGGTCCTGGCCGCCATACGCGAGGAGAACCGGCTGTCGCCGGGCGGCGGCCTTGTGTCGGCCAGCATCGGCATCGCCCTCTACCCGCTGGACGCCGATGAGCAGGCGGCCCTCGTCAGCCACGCCGACACCGCGCTCTACCGCGCCAAGGCGGAGGGCAAGGACACCTATCGTTACTTCGAGGCCTCGATGGGCGCCGAGGCGCGCGACCGGCGAGTGATGGAGCACGATCTGCGCCAGGCGGTGGCGCGCGGCGAATTCCGGCTCGTCTACCAGCCGCAGAAGGAGATCAGCACCGGCAGGATGATCGGCTTCGAGGCGCTGATCCGCTGGCACCATCCCGAACATGGCGACATCTCGCCTGCCGTCTTCATCCCGGTGGCCGAGGACAGCGGCGCCATCATCCAGATCGGCGAATGGGTGCTTTCGGCCGCCTGCGAGGAAGCCGCCCGCTGGAAGAACCCGCTGATGGTCGCCGTCAATGTCTCGGCCGTGCAGCTGCACAATCCGAACTTCAGCCGCAAGGTGCATGAGGTGCTGTTGCGGTCCGGCCTGGCGCCCGGCAGGCTCGAACTCGAGATCACCGAGACGGCGCTGGTCAAGGACATGCCGCGAGCGCTGGCCACCTTGCGGCAGGTCAAGGCGCTCGGCGTCCGCGTCGCCATGGACGACTTCGGCACCGGCTATTCCTCGCTCTCCAACCTGCGCGCCTTCCCCTTCGACAAGATCAAGATCGATGGCTCCTTCATCAAGTCGGTCGACAGGAACGGTCAGGTGGCGGCCATCGTGCGCGCCGTGCTGGGACTTGGCCGTGGCCTTGGCTTGCCGGTGCTCGCCGAAGGCGTCGAGACGCTGGGCGAACTCAGGTTCCTCGACGCCGAGGACTGCGAGATCGGGCAGGGTTTCTACCTCGGCAGGCCTGGTCCGATCGAGGCGTTCGGCGAACTGACCGGCGCGAGGGCGCCTGCGGCAGATGACGACGCCCCCGTCTCACGCGGCGGCGGCAGCATCCTGATGCT
>NZ_RZOI01000703.1:0-3128 GCF_004022645.1 Mesorhizobium sp. M4A.F.Ca.ET.020.02.1.1
GCCTATCACCGTGTCCTTGCCGGCGCCGCTCGGACCGACCACGGCGACGAAGACGCCGTTGCGGATCGGGAACCTCTCGGCCGACAGTTCGCGTTCGAGCAAGGCCGAGACCATCATGCTACCCGGCGCCCCTGCCGCCAGACGGTGCGCACGACCGGCACATGATCGTCGACGCGCACGCGCACCAGATCGGCGCGCCGGCCCGGCTCGATGACGCCGCGATCGTCGAGCCCGACCGCCTCCGCCGGGTTCCTCGAGACCATGGCAACCGCCTGCGGCAGCGAGATTCCCTCGACCACGTCGCCGAGGAAGAAGGCCGACTGGATCAGGCTGAAGGGGATGTAGTCGGACGACAATATGTCGAGCAGGCCATCGCCGGCCAGCGTACGGGCCGAGACGTTGCCGGAATGCGAGGCGCCGCGCATGACGTTGGGCGCCCCCATCAGCACGCCGAGGCCGGCCGCCTTCGAGGCCCGGGCCGCCTCCTCCGTAGTCGGGAACTCGGCGACGCGCACGCCTTGCTCGATTGCTTCCTCGACGTGGCCGGCGGTGGCGTCGTCATGGCTGGCGAGCACGATGCCGCGCTCGTGGCAGGCGGCGGAGAGGAAGACGCGGTTCGGGCCGGAATTCATGGCCGATTCCGCCATGCGCTTTTCGCAGAACTTCCGGAAGTCGCGATCGGAGAGCTTCAGCTTGCGCTGGTAGTAATAGGCATAGGTTTCGAGATTGACGAACTGGCGCTGTCCTGGCGCATGGTCCATCAGCGACGCCAGCTTCACCCGCTCGTCGGTCTCGAAATTGGCGAAGGCCTTCAGGCAGTCCGGCGCCGAGACCTCGCAGCGCAGATGGATGAAGTGGTCGGCCCTGAGCCGCTCCTGCTCGACGCTGTCCTCGATGGCGTCGGCAAGCTTGCGAATGTCGGCGGATGTGAGGTCGGCGTCCTCGTCCATGCCGACACGCAAGGCATCGAGCACGGTGGTGATGCCGGCGGTCGCCACTTGCGCGTCATGAGCAAGCACGGCGGCGATCGGATTCCAGCGCACCTTCGGGCGTGGCGCGTAATGGCCTTCGAGGTGGTCGGTGTGCAGCTCGACCAGGCCGGGAATGATGTAGTCGCCGCCCATGTCCTCGCCGGCGCGGGCAGCACCCGGATCGATGGCGGCGATCAGGCCGTCGCGCAGCACCAGCGAGCCCTCGACGATCTCGTCGGCAAGCACGATGCGGGCATTGGTGAGAACGGTCTCGGCGGTCATTTCAGGCAGTCCTTGGTAATCAGGCAGTTTGGTCTCAAGCAGTTTTTGCCTCAGGCAGTTTTCCGGGCCGAGCGGCGTCCCAGCGCGTGGTGGGACAGCACCATGAATGGGGCGCCCGGTTCGGTTTCGACGAACAGCGTCAGCGCATCGACCAACACCGGCCGCAGCAGCACTTCCGTGAACAGGCTGTCGATTGCTGCGCGCAGACGAGGGCTTTCCTGTGACGCGACGCGGCCGGACAGCGTCATATGAAAGCGGAAGGTCTCGAAGACGTAAGGGTAGCCCCATTGGCACAGGTTGCGGAACTCGTCCGGCTTCAGCGAATCGGGGCTGCGGCGCTCGATCTCGGCCTCGGTCAGCGGCGCGCGGAAGCGGTCGAAGGCGAGCACGACATCGCCGGCGAAGCGGTTGAGCGCCGGCACCGGCGCTTCCGGCACCAGCGCGAAGAAGCCGTCGATCTGGCCGACGACCAGGCGCGGGATGATGACCGCCTGGGTCCCTTCGGCAAAGCTGTCGAGCGCGGCGCGCAGAGAAGCCTCAGTCTCGTTCCCGGCCAGCCGGAATGGCGCCTTCAGCGTGGCATGGAAACCGTAACGGCGCGCCGAGGCGGTGTGGAAGGCAACTTCGGCCGCCGACAGCTCACCCACGGCCTCGACCGGCCGAGTGGCGGCGCCGAACGGGTCGCGTCCCAGCCAATTGGCGGCGATCCGCGCCAGCGGCTCGTCCTGGCTTGGGGTGAAATAGATGGCGTAGCGCATAAGAAGTCCTCGTCAGACCCGTTGCCATAGGTGATTTCCATGACGGATTGACGAAGCTTACGATGGTTTTCGATGGCAAATCGGCCAGGTAGGTCCTTAGCCGACGATTTTTCCGTGCTGGACCAATGGCTTCAACCGACCGCGAACCGGAAGCGATTCCGCTTGGCTGCAAAATGCTCAGTCAGGCCTTCATCAGCCATTCGTGCTCGGGCGCGTTGTGAAACTTCCAGGTGCGCTTCGGCCCGGCCATGACGTTGAGATAGTAGAGATCGTAGCCATGGCAGGCGGCGCATGGGTGGTAGCCCTTCGGCACCAGCACCACATCGCCGTCCTCGATCGCCATCGCCTCGTCCAGCTCGCGCTCGCCATTCCTGCCGGCGTCGGTATAGACGCGCTGGAAGGCAAAGCCCTGCGGCGGGTTGAGGCGGTGGTAGTAGGTTTCCTCGAGATAGGACTCCGCGGGGAGATTGTCCTGGTCATGCTTGTGCGGCGGATAGCTGGAGGTGTGACCGCCCGGCGTGATGACCTCGACCACCAGCAAAGAGTCGGCCGGCTTGCCTTCGGGCAGAATGTTGGTGACGTAGCGCGTGTTGGTGCCCTTGCCGCGCACCTCCTGGCCGAGATCCCGCGGAGCGATGACGCGGGCCGGCAGGCCGCCGCCAAGGCCGGGAGCCGAGCAGACGGCGAGTTCCAGCTCGGTGTCAGCGGTCACCGACCAGTTGGACCCCTCAGGCACATAGACCGACCAGGGCTTGCCCTCGAAGGGCGACATGCGCTCGCCGAGCAGGCCGAGATCCGTGCCGGCGGCGGACGCCTTGCCCTTGCCGGTGACGAAGACCAGGCAGACCTCGCGGTCGGCCGTTTCACCCGAAGCCGTCTCGCCCGCTTTCAGCCGATGAAGATCGAAGCCGACATAGGTCCAGCCGGCGCTTTGCGGCGTGACGTGGGCGACGCGGCCGTGGCCCTTGTCGGCCTTGACGAGCAGTTTGGACATTTTTGTCTCCTCAATCATTCCTTCGGTTCGGCCGGAGGCTTGGCCTCTTCGGCCGGCTTGTAGAGATAGAAGAACTGCCAGACGGCATAGCCGGCGAAGCCGAGCGCGATAACGCCCCAGAAA
>NZ_RZOI01000704.1:0-3125 GCF_004022645.1 Mesorhizobium sp. M4A.F.Ca.ET.020.02.1.1
ATGCAGGAAGGCTTCGCGGCCGGTACGAGGCGCATCCCTCCTCCGAAGCAGCACGCCCAAGTATCATCACAAGCCCCGAGCGCTCGCGTTCGGCGATGTCCAATTTCCGACAATGTCGGAATACAGTCAGATCTGCTGGATTGACTTTAAATGGTTTTCTCATTTGGCACAGCGCATGCTGGTTATCCGCAAACACGTGACCGACCAACAAGAAGTCGCATGATCACCTCACCAAAACATACAGCCGCGGAACAATCACTTGGCCCGAACTTGCTTATCGCCCTCCCCGTCACCACAACCGGAGCCATCCATGTCTGACGGGCTGCCCAGGATACCTACTGCGACCGCGCTTGCCCGGTGACGACCGCTCCGGCTCCGCCCGTTACCGACGAGGCAAAGTGACGGATTTCCTGCTTTTCAACGACATGGAGGTGGTTGTCATTCCCGCTGGGGGACAGACTCGGCCTGTTCAAGGCATTGCGCGAAGGCGGCAAGATGACGGCCACCCGTGCGCGAACTCAAGGAGCGCAGCCTGTATCGTGTATCAGGCAAATAGGCCGTGGGTCAGTGACCTTGACACAGGGGACATGCGCAAGGTCCTGAAGTTTGATGTAGCGATAGAAGGGTGCCAATGACAACAATAGCTTACAGGAACGGAACCATGGCTGGCGACGGCCGAGCCTTGGGTTTTGACTCAGTATCCGTCGGTGAGAAAACGAAGGTGTTTCGCTTATGCGACGGCACACTCATCGGCGTTTCCTCTTCGTCCTTGGGTATTCCAAAGGCCGTTCGAGACTGGGTTGAGAAGGGCATGGATGTTTCTGATATTCCTGTGCCGCGCAACGACGACAATTTTGAATTTGAGGCGCTGATAGTGCGCAAAAATGGGGAAGCCGTATTGTTGGACGGCAATTGGCTGCCAAGTGATCCCGTGAAAGGTGAATATTATGCCATCGGGAGCGGCAAGCAGTATGCTTTGGCCGCGCTGGTTTTGGGCAAGTCAGCTAAGGAAAGCGTCGAAGTTGCCGCGAAACTCGACGTTTGGACTGGTGGCACAGTCACTGCCATAACTCACTAAACCCGCCTTTCGGCGGGAGTGTGACAGTGCGAGCGTGGAAGTAGGGCGCCACCCCGGGGCACGTCGAGCCCTGTCATCTGCTTGCGTTGTTGGACATGTGAGCTGGTCCATAAGCGCGCGAAAGCGTCCAGTTGTGGCCAAAAGCACGATTTGCGACAGAACCGGCCCGCTTCTATGAGTATGGGCCGCTTTTTGCGGCCAGCGTGCTTGCCATCCTGCCGCCAGTGGCCGTCGCCTTCTTCTTCCAAGGTTACCTCGTCATGAAGTAGAGCACCACGATCTTGTCGGAGAAATCGGAAAGGCGGACGGCCCTTCCGTCCGCGTCGGCCAGTTCGAAAGGCGGCGCGGCCTGCTCGTCGATCGCCTGGAAGAACCTCTCCGCGCTGTCCCTCATCTTGTCGAGATCGGCGCCCGGATGGTGGGCCAGCGCGGAGGTCGCGAGGATCAGCGCCAGAAATTGAATCGCAAGCGACGGTTTCGCTTTCATGGACAATGCATTCCGGTTGGGGGCGTTCGAGGGCTCCGCGGCTAGGATTGGTCTCACTGTGTCTGCTCCCGCTCCCGGCGGCTCATCTGCCTGATAGGCGCGTTCCCGCTCGGGCCATGTGCTTTTGATGAAGGCCAGAACGGCCCGGATCTCCTCGTCGGTGAGGACATTCCCGAAGCCCGGCATGTCGCTCTGGTAGCCGCCGCCGACGACCGCGGCCGGTCCCGGCGCCGGCATGCGTCCCGAAGGCAGCGGGCTTTCCAATCGCGCTGACCTTCGCCTGGCTAAAACCGTCTTGCCTAGCGCTATCGCCGCGGCCGGGGCGCCGCCACCGGCCATCCGGTTGGCGAGCCAAGGCAATGTCCAGACCAATCCGAGGCCTGCCGCGGCCACGCATCGATAAGAGGACCGACGCCCTTCTCCTTTGCCGCCGCTGGAGAACAGGTACTTGATCAGCGCGGCCGTCCCGAGGACGAGCACGACGACGACAAGCAGCCACACCAGGCCCATGCCGAACATCATCATGCCGCTCATGCATTCCATCATCGAAGCCTCCTATTCCGTGGCGTAGACGCCGCCGGTCCCGTCAGACTTCCGGATTTCGAGAATCTCGAAGGGCGCTTCCTTCGTGCCACTCATGCCGGGGGAGCCCATCGGCATGCCGGGCAGCGTCATGCCCTTTGATGTCGGGCCGCTCGGTCAAGAGCTTGTTGACCGTGCCGACCGGCACATGGCCGCTCACCACATAGCCGTCGATGAACGAGAGAAGGCAGCCATCGGCTTCCGGCGGAATGCCCTCTTCGCGGCTCATGGCGAAAAGGTCGTGCGTCGGCCTTGACGGTGACAGCGAAGCCGTTTCCTGCAAATAGCCGGCATAACCTTCGCAGCAGCCGCATTGCGGGTTCTTGTAGAGCGTGACGTCCTTTCGCCGGCGAACGCCGGAGCGGCGCCTGACAGGATCGAGGCGAGGACAAGAGCTATCAGGGTATTGGACATTTTTGCTTCTCCTTCGGCTTGTGGACTGGTCAGGCGACCGGCCGCCTGGTGTTCGAGAACGTGGCAGTGGAACATCCAATTGCCGGGATTGTCGGCGACGAAGGCGATCTCGACCTTCTCGCGCGGCGAAACCAGCGCCGTGTCCTGCCATTCGCGACGTGGGGTGGGCTGGCCGTTGCGGGAAATCACCCGGAAGGAATGGCCGTGCAGATGGATCGGATCATGCCACGCGGTTGCGTTGGTCGTGGCGATGACGTGGCTCTTATTCCGCAAGAGCGTCAGCCCCGGCTTCATGTCGTGATTGGCCTCGTCGGCGGCGACGCCGTTGATGAACCAGGCGGTGCCGGAATTCATCGTCCTGCATCATGCGCCCGGACCCATGCTTTCACCCATGTCCTGCGCCACCATCTCGCCCATCATGCCGCCGGTGAAGACGACTTCGTTGCGGGACGCTGTATCGAGGTCCGGCTCCGGCAGCGGAATGGTCGGCAGGGTCAGCGGCCAATCAGGCACACGTGCCCTAAGCGGAGTGTCGGAATAAACAAGATCGACGAGCTCATATTC
>NZ_RZOI01000705.1:0-3121 GCF_004022645.1 Mesorhizobium sp. M4A.F.Ca.ET.020.02.1.1
GCCATTGTCGATGTAGCGCTGCAGCTGATCGGGATTGGGCTCGCCTCTGCCGGTCGAGCCACCGTCCTTGCCGCGCCAGCCGGCGAGCGGTCCGATGCCGGGCATGCGCTCGTGGTTGACGATGTAGTCAGCATAGTCGCGGTATTTGGCGGTGCCCTCGTCGGTGACGAAACCGGGCAGGGCGAGGCGCGCGCCGAGTTCGATCAGCACCGATTGGAACGGCCTGACGTCGCGGTCCGGCTCCACGACGGGATAGCGGATGGCGTCGCCGGGTCCGTCGGCATGGCTGATCGGCCGGTCGAGCAGGCTGATGCAGTCATGCCGCTCGAGATATGTCGTGTCCGGCAGCACCAGGTCGGCGAACGGCACCGTCTCCGAGTAGTAGGCATCGGAATAGATGATGAAGGGGATCTTGTACGCGCCAGATGCATCCTTGTCGGTCAGCATACGAATCGTCTCGACGGTGTTCATCGAGGAATTCCAGGCCATGTTCGACATGTACATCAACAGCGTGTCGATCCGGTAGGGATCACCCGCCCAGGCATTGCGGATGACGCTGTGCATCAGGCCGTGGGCGGCGAGCGGCGCCTCCCAGGAATAGGCCTTGTCGATGCGGGTGGGCGTGCCGGTCTCGTCGACCAGAAGGTCATCCGGTCCGCAGACGAAGCCGAGCGGCATGCCTTCAAGCGGCGTCATCGGCCGGACATGCTTGCCCGCGGGCTTCGGTCCCGGCGGTGCGCAACGCGGATAGGGTGGCTTGAAGCGAAAGCCGCCCGGCACATCCACGGTGCCCAGCAGCACCTGCAGCAGATGAATGGCGCGGCAGGTGTGAAAGCCGTTGGAATGGGCCGAGATGCCGCGCATGGCGTGCATCGACACGGGCCGGCCCTTGATCGTCTCGTGCCGGCGTCCGGCCCAATCGGTCCAGGCCACCGGCAGTTCGATCGTCTGCTCGAAGGCGACATGCGCCAGCTCCGCCGCGATGCGGCGGATCGTGTCGGCGGCAACACCGCAGCGGTCGGCGACCGCGTCGGGCGAATAGCTGTCGTCGAGATAGCGGTCGGCAAGGAGCTGGAACACCGGAACGCAGCGGCGGCCGTTGACCGTGTGGCTGCCGGTCAGCGCCGGTTTCGCGTTGGGGTCGGCAGCCCGGACCGGGGTCTTCGCAATCCTGTCCCAGGCGACCGAATGGCCGGCGCCGTCGCGAACGAACAGCCCGTCATCGGCCGCCCCCGGCTCCTGGATCACGAGCAGATGGGCGTTGGTGTAGCGCAGCAGATAGTCGAGATCGACGCGGCCGGCCTTGAGCAGCTCGTGGACAAGCGCCAGCACGAACAGGCCGTCGGTGCCCGGCCTGATGCCGATCCAGTCGTCGGCGATGGCGTTGTAGCCGGTGCGGCACGGATTGATCGAGACGACCTTGGCGCCGCGCGCCTTGAGTTTGCCGAGGCCGATCTTGATCGGGTTGGAATCATGGTCCTCGGCGACGCCGAACAGCATGAAGTATTTCGTGTTGTCCCAATCGGGCTCGCCGAATTCCCAGAACGAGCCGCCGATCGTGTAGAGGCCGCCGGCCGCCATGTTGACCGAGCAGAAGCCGCCATGGGCGGCGAAGTTCGGCGTGCCGAACTGGCTTGCCCACCAGCCGGTCAGCGACTGCGACTGGTCGCGCCCGGTGAAGAAGGCGAGCCTTTTGGGATCGCTCCGGCGTATTGCGGAAAGCCGCTCCGTTGCGATCGAAAAGGCTTCCTCCCATTCGATCTCGCGGAATTCGCCCGAGCCGCGCGGCCCGCTGCGCAGAAGCGGCTTCGTCAGCCGTGCCGGGCTGTAATGCTGCATGATGCCGGCGCTGCCCTTGCCGCAGATCACGCCGCGATTGACCGGATGGTCCTTGTTGCCGTTGATGTAGCGCACCTTGCCGTCCTTGATGTGGACGTCGATGCCGCAGCGGCAGGCGCACATGTAGCAGGTTGTCTTGGCGATCCGGTCGGAGACGCTGGGCGAGGTGTCGACGCCGTCACCCTCGTCAGGCGCGCGTGTGTCGGCCAGCGGCCTTTGCGACGGGGCGGAATTTGCGCCGCGCGGCGCACCGTGGCTCATGATCGGGGGGCGCTTTTACGGTCCGCGTTCTTGGCTCTCGTCTTGGGTCCGGGACCGCGCATGTAGTGTTGTTCAGGGTGATAGCGTTCGCCGGCGACCCGCCGCCGAAGGCTGCGCGTCCAATGTGCGAACAAAGACTTGAACCGCCCCATCAATTCTAATCCTCGCGACTCGGCCGCGATTTTTTTCCAATTCCGCTTAAAAACTTAGAACAAAGCAATCGATCTGTCTAACAAGTTGCTCTTGTAATTCCAATCGACTGTCCTTCTTAATGCGGGCATGACTCTCGATCAGTTGCGCATCTTCGTCGCCGTCGCCGAGCGCGGGCATATGACCAAGGCGGCCGAGCTTCTGGGCATCTCGCAGTCGGCCGCCTCGGCCGCCATCCGCGCGCTCGAACAGCAGCATGGCGTGCGCTTGTTCGACCGCGTCGGGCGCAATATCGAGCTGGCGCAGACCGGACGCCGGTTCCTGCCCGAGGCCAAGGCCGTTCTGGAACGCGCCGCGGCCGCCAGCAACGTGCTGGCGGATGTCTCGCAGACCGTCACCGGCAGCCTGTCGATCGCCGCCAGCCAGACCATCGCCAGCTACTGGCTGCCACGCCGGCTGGCTGCCTTCCATGAGGCCTATCCCGCCGTCAGGCTGAATGTCAGCATCGGCAACACCAGCCAGGTCGAGACCCAGGTCCTCGACGGCACGGCGGATTTCGGCCTGGTCGAGGGGCGGACCGAATCCGATATCCTGCGGCGCGCCAAGGTCGATGTGGATCGCCTGCTGCTGGTCGTCGCTCCGTCGCATCCGAAGATCGCCGAACATGCGCCGGGCCGTCCCGATATCAGGGAGCTGCGCTGGATCATCAGGGAGGGCGGCTCGGGAACGCGCGAGGCGCTGGAGGATCTCGCGCGCCGCGAGGCGGTTCCGTTCGCGGATCTCAGGATATTCCTCGTCCTGCCCAGCAACGAGGCGATCCGCCAGGCGGTCGAGGCGGGCGCCTCGACCGCCTGGCGGATCGCCTCGTTGC